>NZ_JACKZU010000567.1:0-3334 GCF_014222165.1 Nostoc sp. 2RC | reverse complement strand
TTAGCGTCAGCGTTAGCGACGAAGGAGCGTCACCCCGAAGGGGTTAAAGGGTAAAGGGTAAAGGTTTTTTCTTTCCCCTTTCCCCTGCCCCTTTTCCCCAAAACCCGACAAGTATTGAAGCCCTTGTGCTTTTTTAAAAGTTCAATTCAAATTTGAGAAAAGCCATGCCCAGCAGTCAGCTATTCTATTTAGCCCGCCAACTTTGGCGATCGCCATAATCCCAGTTTAAACAAATTTTAGACGATATTATTTACATCAAATCTTGTAGTGGCGTGACAAGACTAAAATGGTGCATTAGCTTGACTCTTGTGGGGTGGGCATCCTGCCCGCCCGGACGGGTGAGGACACCCATCCCACAATAAAATCTATTGCAACATTTAAGGCTTGACACGCCAGTAGTAGCGTTCTCACCCGTCCGGTGGTTACCCAAATTTATACTTCGTTGCGTTCAAAAATATTAGTTTTGGAAGCCAGAGGACAGGAAAGATAGAGGTAAAAATATTACCTATGATTATAACTTAGTATCAATCAACCCTTGAGCAAATTCAACGAACGCTTGAGCAAATTCAACGAACGCTTGAGCAAATTCAACGAACGCTTGAGCAAATTCAACGAACGCTTGAGCAAATTCAATCAACCCTTGAGTAAATTCAATCAACCCTTGAGCAAATTCAATCAACAATAGGATGTGTTGGGTTTCGTTTTGCTTTGCTCAACCCAACTTACAGCTGAGTGTAGTCAAACACAAGTACATCTCGTAGGAAAGGGCAGTACAAACATTGGTGTCAACTTAAGTTCAAATGCTTATCCCACAAGCATTTTACCCCACCCCCAACCCCCTCCCCTTGCTAAGGACAGGGGCGGTTTCAATACTGCTCGGTTAAGGATTTTAAACTGGAATTTGGTTTGGGGAAAAGGTGAGCCAGCGCGGTCTTGGGGGTTTCCCCCATGAGCGACTGGCGAACCCCGAAGGGGTTAAAGGGTAAGGGGTAAAGGTTTTTTCTTTCCCTTTTCCCCTTTCCCTTTCCCCCAAAACCCGACAAGTATTGGGGGCGGTTTTGGCTTTAGACAAAACCAATGCCCAATGCCCAATGCCTAAACCCCCAACAAAACAGTCTCCCGCACCTTGCTAATAACATCACTTAAATTGCCAGTGTTGAGACGATAACTCAGGGGATGGGCTATTAATCGCCCCGTACTTTCATACAGAGTAGCGATTTCAATCAAACCATTTTCGCGTAAAGTCCGCCCTGTGGAAACTAAATCCACGATCGCTTCTGACATCCCAGTAATTGGCCCTAGTTCTACTGAACCATATAGCGGCACTATTTCTACAGGTAAATCGAGACTTTGGAAATATTCACGAGCGCAATTGACATATTTTGAGGCAACTCTACCATGTGGTGGCAGATCTAGGGGCGATCGGTAAGAACTCGATGCTTTTACCGCCACGGACATCCGACAATATCCAAACTGCAAATCCACTAAGTGGGCAACTTGCGGCTGTTTCTCCCGCAGCACATCGTAACCAACAATACCCAGTTGTGCTTGACCATATTCTACATAAACAGGTACATCCTGCGCCCGCACCAATAGCCCTTTTGCCAGTCCCTTGGCATCAGGAATTTGCAGTTGGCGATTTCCCGAATCTAAAAAAGCACTGAAATCCAACCCTACAGCTTGTAGCAATCGGATGCTATGTTTAAGAAGTTCCCCTTTTGGTAATGCAACAGTCAGCATTATTTTTCTTCGTATCCTGCGTATTTGCGGTTGAATAACATTGAGAATATCTCTATATGCTTACCACAAGCAGCATGAGAATTTTATTAGTTGATGATGAAGTTGAATTAACCCAACCATTGAGTCGCTTGTTAACTCGTGAGGGTTATACTGTGGATGCCGCTTATGATGGTACAAGCGGTAGCGATCGCGCACGAATCGGTAACTACGATCTGCTAATTTTAGATTGGATGCTGCCAGGAAAAACAGGGTTACAAATTTGTCAGGAATTGCGACGCCAAGGCAAAACGACTCCTGTGCTATTTCTGACAGCCAAAGATACCCTAGATGACCGCGTAGAAGGTTTAGATGCTGGTGCAGACGACTATTTAGTCAAACCTTTTGAACTGCGAGAATTGCTAGCGAGAGTCAGGGCTTTGTTGCGTCGTTCTGGTTCGCAAACTTATGAAACCACCACCGGACGCTTGACTGTAGCTGATTTAGAACTCGATTGTGAAAACCAAGTAGCCTATCGCCAAGGACGAATAATTGAACTTTCGCAAAAAGAAAGTCAGTTATTGCAATATTTTATGGAACATACCGGACAGCTGCTAACTCATTCCCAGATTATGCAAACTTTGTGGCCAGAAGAAGAACAACCCAGTAGCAACGTCATAGCTGCATTAATTCGTTTGCTACGGCGTAAGATTGAAGTAGGTAAAGAAAGTACGCTGATTCACACAGTTTACGGCAAAGGTTATCGTTTTGGCACTTCTGTTGTAGAGTCTGTTTAGCGAAAAAATAACTTTAACTGGAAGTGGGGAATGAGAGTACTTTGTTTGAGTGCAACTGAGTATCAATTCCAATCATCCCATTATTTAAAGGACTTAGGCTGCGAGATTATTTTTTGAGGTCAGGAATAAGGCATAAGGCATTAATATGTGTGCAAATATTCTAAATCTTTTCAAAAACGCCAAATATTGACCATACCTGCTCTAGCGCATTCTCATATCTAAAAGAAATACAAGATTTTATATCTACCTTGAGAAACAAAAATGCAATTTTCAATTATGTCTCAAGATTTATGAAATCCTGACAAACAATCCCTATAGTTGGGTCTTAGGTGGTGAAACACCTGATTTGTAAGTGAGGCCAATAATCATGTCATATCCAATAATTGCATCAGAGTTGTTACTCGATTTATCTGATGAGCAACAACAGCTGTTAGCCGGTGGCGTTGATTCAGAAAATAGTCGCAGTATCTACGGTCAAAGCCAGGGATTTATCCAAGGAACAACTAGTTCCGGCCCCCAAGGTAGCAGTTCTAATTCCCTAGCAAATAAGAGTAGGTTAATTACTGGAGCGCAAGATACTCTGAACCTGGGAGGAGAAGGTGTACCTCGTCTTTTGAGACGCTTCGCTAGGTAACAGCCATTAGCAACAATATAGAGGCTCAAGTTTCTTCGTTATTAAGCACTGGAATCAGTTGCTGATTCCAGAGCTTTCTCAAATTTTCACATTTGCATAACCTTGTAATACCAATTTGAAAAAATAATGCAACACATAGACAAGACCCCTCCCCAACCCTCCCCTTGGCAAGGGGAGGGTTGGGGAG
>NZ_JACKZU010000566.1:0-3341 GCF_014222165.1 Nostoc sp. 2RC | reverse complement strand
GGGGAAGGGGGAAGGGGAAAGAGGTTTTAAATCCCTTACCCTTTCCTCAGCCCGAAAGAAGCGCATTTTTAGGTTGACAGAGTACTAGGGTAGCCCGCAGGGAATAATATGTTATCTAATGTTATCTATAGTAATTTAAATAGGACTTACGCAACGCCGATGAAAGTGGGCGGCGGAGGTTTTCCCATTCTCTTTTATTCCAAACTAATTTTCCACAAGCCAGACAGTGGATTAGATTGTTGGAATTGATTATCGCTGCCGCCTAGCCAATTATTGCTATATACTAACCCAAGACTGAATATTGCATTGATGGGATATTGCCCTAGCATTCCAAAGCCTTCAATATTGTTTGAGTCAGCGATCGCTTCCTGGTTCAACTGTATAGTTATTTGATTGCCATCGTCAAAATAAATTGTCGCTCGTTTTTTGTGAAAGCGTACCTGGACTTTGTATACCCCACCAGTTGCATAATAGTAAGCTTTGGCGGGTAACTTTTGACCATCGATATTCTGCCCTTTGAATTCAACTGCCATAGCAGGGGTGCTTAGTAGTAAGAGAAATGCTAAGACTAACTTTAAAACTTTCATAATTCTTGCTGTGGGGAGATGGAGAATAGAAATTATGAAATTAGGTTTGGTGAATGCAAATTGGTATAATTATAGTTTACCGTTTCTTAAGGCTAAATTAGTCCATTGTTCGGGTATTCTTTCTAAAATACCAGAACCGAACACCTGATTCAGGTTTAAATAATCGAGATGAATGTAACCAATATGACAATGACAAGTTTGGTTAGTACAAGGTTGGTCAGATAAAGCTGTTTCCCAATCAGAATTATAAATATTCCCAATTGGTGATTTAATAAAATGACAACGGCGTATTGTCCCATCGCCATCAACAGAAAACACTGATTTTCCAGCCCTACAAGAATGCCCAAGGCTAGGATAATGATGAGTATTTAATTCATATAATGGATCGATAGATTGGAAAAACTCTCTGTCTGCTGGTGATAAATTGGGGAGTTCTGCTTTGACAGCATTAATCCATAGATAAATTTGGTTTGGTAATTCTTGACGTAAAGCGGCTATTTCTGATTTAAACTTAGGAAAACCCACAACTCCGACACTAAATTTAACATTTTGGTGGTTTAATTGAAGACATTTGGATAAAAAGCGATCGCGTGACACCCATTCTGAGTGAAAAGTAGCCCAAAGTGCCAATTTATCTTGATTACATTCCTCTACCCAATCTAGTTGACAAGAGAGATTAGTTTGAATTGCGGCTTTATTAACGTTGGGTAAATGGGTTAATTTTACCAAAGCTTGCTGATACCAAGAATGGATTAAGGCTTCTCCCCAAGGCGTGAATAGAATTGAAAATTGATGTTGGGGATGTTGGGAAATCCAATTGACAAACTTTTCTAAAGATTGTTTATCGATAGCTAATTCTGCGGCTGTTTGTTGGCGTTTGGCAAAGGGGCAATATTCACAACCGTAGTTGCAACTAATTAAAGAACCGCGATAAAGGATCGTGAGATGCATATTAGTTGAATATCCAAATTAATTATTGAAACTTTAATTATTCAGAAACAGAACAATAGCGGTCTTCCGATCCCTTTAGTGTATCTGCGATAACTTCAACATCTAATAGTTTCAAGCGTTCAACCATTTCTTCAGTTAAACAACTATCATAAAGGTTAAGAATATCTAGCTGATTCACAGCAGGACAATTTAGTAAAGCTTCAGCACCATCATCTCCTAAGTTTCCCAATGAAAGGTCTAAAACTTTGATTGTATTGATGATAGGAGAGTTAACAATAGTAGTGGCAATATTATCGCTATATTCACTGTTTCGCAGCCCCAAATAAGTCAATTTGGGAAATAGCTCGCCTGAGAAAATTGGCATTAAATCATCAATGGAAGAGTTACCACCATATTCCTCACTAGCTAACCATAATTCTAAATGTTCTAATGCTGGTAGTTCCAGAGAGAGAATTTGAGCAATTTTGTCACGCCCTAATCCTCCAGTTTCTACAATTAGCGTTTTCAAATGTTCGTGACGTAAAGAAATGAATTTTTCCCAAGGTTCACTGTATGTATGACGTTCGTCTCCACCACGAACAAGCAACATTTCTAGATTAGGAAATGCTTTTAAGATAAGGCTAATATCCTGAATAGCTGTCCAAGAGAGATGGTAATCTATGTCATAAGGGCCGTAAAAAAGTGCTTTAATATTTTTTAGAATATTTGGAGGTAAAATGCGCCATAAGTCATAGTAACCTCTAAATATCAAAGCTTCTACTTTATTTACTTTTGGTTCTCTTAAAAAGTTATTAACATCATCATCTATAACATAAGCTTTTTCAGCAGGATTTTGTAGACCTATGTTAGGGTCATAGCTTTCAACTTCCCGATAGTAGAATTCTGTGAAAGTATTATAGATATATCCCTCAATTAAGGTTTCATCTATTCGCTCAAATAAGTCCCAACATTTATATTGTTGCAAAGCTTTTTTGACTTGAGGCTCAATCCGATAGCATAATAAATTATAGGCTGTTTGACGAACTTTTCTTGAAGAATCTTGCAATGAATTAATTACCAAATTTAAACCTTCTGCTTGATAATTCAATGCATCTTGAACAGCCGCTACACGTATCTCAACATCAGGATTTACTAAACGGTTTCTAACACCTTCGATACCACCTAAAACAGCATCTTGTAATGGTAGCGGCGCTTTTCCTCCAAGTACCGCATCAAATTGTCTCGGTTCATTTTGATTGTTGGTCATATTTTATCCCACGGTAGATGTCATATAAATTTTTGTAGTAAAGTTATTTATCGCTTCTCTAAAAAGAGAGTTTAAACCCTACTATTTCAACTCATAATCCTGCATTAATTCCTGAACTTGCTCAGAAAAAAACCACGCGCCGATAGTATCAGAACGTTCAATGCCAAATTCAGTTAACTGCAAACTATCTTCATCCTTTATCGCCAAATTTAAAGTCAGCAATTCTGATAGTTCTGGAAAATCAGCGTCTATTTCACTACTAAATCGCTGGCGATAACTAATCAAATTTAATCCTTCATCAGAAAGTAAAGATAATAAAATATATCGCCGACGTTGTTCTTCTGCATCTAGTTGAAAGCCATAGTGCGCGTATTCAAATAACTCATCGGCTGTTTGAATATATGCTTGCAAAATATCGCGAATTCCCTTTGCACCCACCGCATACTCATTGGAATAGTGCAAAGTATTGGTGTAGGAACGTGCGCCACAACCTAAACCAACCATACCGTCGGCTTGACAGCAGTAGACGGGGGAGGGAGAGGGGAAAGTGTGGGGAG
>NZ_JACKZU010000565.1:0-3358 GCF_014222165.1 Nostoc sp. 2RC | reverse complement strand
GGGATGGAGAGACAGGGGAGATGGGGGGACGCGGGGACGCGGAGAATAACAATGCCCCATGCCCCATGCCCAATGCCCAATGCCCCATACCTTGAATTTCACAGAAAACGAGTCAGCTTGTCTAATCCTTCTTCTAGACTTGGGGGCGCATCCCGGAGTTGACGGTGCATCCGCAAGATAATTTCTTCGGGAACTTGGCGCGATCGCTTTTTATTACGTGCTAAACACAGCCAAACTGGCACATTGAGCCAAATTCCTGTAATGTGACTAAAGCCAAGGTTACGGGCTAAGGTAATGACCTCACGGCGATTGCGTCGTTGGGCGTTGGTAGCGTCAAAAATTGCTGTATTACTGGTGGAAATAGCTTGTTGAAATTGCCGTTCCACTTCTCGCCAAATTAATAGCCACGATCCTTGAATAGCTTCGGAACCAAATAATTGCCCCCGGATAGCATCTGTAGAAATCAGCTGCACCTGGGGGCATTGTGCCACTAATTGTTTTGCCAGAGTTGATTTACCACTACCTGGAAGACCAATCAGCAATAAAAGTGAAGAGTGGGGAGTGAGGAGTTGAGAATGAGGAGTGAGGAGTGAGGAGTTGAGAGTTAAAAGTGATGAGCATTCAGAATTTTTGTTTATAATTCCTAACTCATAACTCATAACTCCTAACTTTTAACTCCTAACTTCTAACTCCTAACTTTTAACTCTTAAATGATAGTTCCATCAGGAATTACGGCATTTTTTAGCACAACCACAATCCCACTACGGATATAGAAACCTTGATTTTCGCGGTTAGCTTCTTGGACGTTATCTTTGTTGATAATTTTCACATCATGACCGATGCGGGCATTTTTATCGATGATGGCACCACGAATGATGGTGTCGGTACCAATGCCTACGGGAATTTCATCTTTGACTAAACTACATTGGCGTTCTACAGAAGGTTGGTAGAAGTCTGCACCCATGAGCAAAGATTCTTCGATGACGCAGCCAGATTCAATACGCGATCGCACTCCCAAAACTGAATGTTGAATGCGGCAATTTTTTAAAATGCAACCTTCGCCAATAATTGATTCTGTGATTTGGCAATCTAATAGTTTGGTCGGAGGTAGGTAACGAGCGCGGGTATAAATTGGTGCTTCTTCGTCGTAAAAACTAAAAGGTGGCTGGGGCTGCTGAGTCAGGGCTAAATTTGCGTGATAAAATGCCTCGATTGTTCCAATATCTTCCCAGTAGTCATCAAATAAATAAGCTTGAACGTTGTAATCTTTTGAGGCATCAGGAATAATTTCTTTGCCAAAATCAGTTCTTTCAGTACTCTCTCTCAATAACTTGAACAAAACTTCTTTTTTGAAGACATAAATCCCCATCGAAGCGATATAAGGCTGTTCTTGGGCTTGTTCTTTTGTTAATCCCAGAACGCTTGTATCAACACGCATTTTGATTAACGCTTCACCTTTGGGTTTTTCGCTAAAGTCTATAATCCTACCAGAGTTGTCAATTTTCATCAAGCCAAAATCTGAGGCGCGACGCTCATCAATGGGAATGACTGAGAGAGTAATATCAGCTCCTGTTTCTCTATGGCGTTGGATAAACTGGCGATAATCCATACGGTAGAGGTGATCGCCTGAGAGAATTAGATATTCGTCCACATCCCATTCTTCCATTAACCATAGGTACTGACGCACCGCATCTGCTGTACCTTGGAACCAATTAGGGTTTTCTGGTGTTTGTTGTGCGGCTAGCACTTCCACAAACCCTTCATTGAAGCCAGTAAAGTTGTAGGTACGCGCAATGTGACGATTCAGGGAAGCTGAGTTAAATTGTGTCAGAACGTAAATTTTGAATATTTCGGAATTTATGCAGTTACTGACAGGGATATCGATTAAGCGGTATTTCCCCGCCACTGGTACTGCTGGTTTAGCGCGGAGTTTGGTTAGGGGATAAAGCCGAGTCCCCGCGCCACCACCAAGGATGATTGATAAAACTTTTTTCACAAAATTTCTCCCAGCTGCCTTTCAACTCTCATTTTCAGTTTAGGACTGTATGTTGCAGCTGGTAAGGGGGGATCAAAGAATCTCAGGGATGAATTTTAAAAAATGCTGCTGATGCTCAATGGGATTATTGACTACTGGCGAAGATAATAAAAGTATTAATTATTACAATATATTGTTGATTTTTAACTACAAAACTGTCACAAATACAGACCAGCAAGACTATTGAAATTTCTTAAAAGTAATTTTTCATACAAAGTAATTTTATTTTAGCTAGAGTTTCTTCGATAACTAAGTGGTTATTGATGCTCCTGAGCCTGCTTTTAGATTTATGATGAAGTTTCTGTTTTTGCTGTTCTCAGTTGGGAGTACGCTTGTTGAATAGCTGTGGCGATCGCATAAAACTTTTTCAGTTTGAGTAGATACAGTAGCAATGGAACAATTAATCAAGCCGCGCGATCTCCCAGCAACATAGCAACTAGAACACCGATTCAGTATTCAGATTGTAGTAGTGTGACCTGGCTAAAATGTTGCAATAGATTTTATTGTGGGATGGGTGTCCTCACCCGTCCGGGCGGGCAAGATGCCCACCCCACAAGAGTTTATTAATGCACTATTTTAGCTGTGTTAGTCCACTACCATTGTTTTATGTTTAATTAAGTTGATCTACTTATTAATGAATCGGTGTTCTAGATGACGTGATATCTTGCAGCTTTATTGTTCTGGGCATTTACCTCTCCTTACACTAAAACTTTGAACACCACATACTTTAAATCCTGCATCTACTTCTGTGTATGCTTTTACGCTTCTTTTGATACCTGATTGGCATTTAACACACCACCAAATTTGTTTAATTGGAAAACGGATCTCTTGTGTTTTCTGTTCAAGATTATTAGCGTTACTCTGAACTTGTCTTGAATACAGACTGTTTGTGAAGCTATTTCCAGTTTTTTGAATTTTCTGATGTGAGATAGCTGAACAACTGCTTTTGTCTGTAGTGATTAATGTTTGTACTTCAGCTTGAACCGGAATCTGTACCGAGAGAAAACCTATTGTAACTAAACTGAATACAGGAATTATTTTTCTGAATCTATACATAAATGTGGTATGCCTGAATTTTGGAAATAATTGAACTGAGTAGAAAAGTATGTTGGGTTGAGCGATCGCAAAACCCAACAAAGTCTTGAATATGTTGGATTGAGAAAAAAGAACCTATTAGTTCGCCTTCGTTCGCTTGGCGGGGTAAAGGTTAAGAAGGAAGGGGGAAAGAGTTTAAATCCCTTACCCTCAGGACTTACGCAACTGGCACAGGCGATCGCTAAATCATAGTATTTGTGTACTATTACAAGTACTGCAACTAGCACG
>NZ_JACKZU010000564.1:0-3369 GCF_014222165.1 Nostoc sp. 2RC | reverse complement strand
GTGCCGTCAGGCGGGTGGGGTATCTGTCGCAAACATTTTTTGAATCGGTATTAGCTTAATGCGTGAATTTTGAATTGGTGTGACTTCCTACTTTCTCTATTTTTCTTCACAAGAGAGAATAAACTCAGCAAACTGTCGCACTAGTTTGGGATTGCGCCAACCACAATCAGCTTCTTTTAACATGATTGAAATTGCTTGTTCTCTGGTCATAGCTTCTTTGTAAGGTCGTTCGCTGGTTAAGGCATCGTAAATATCAATTATCTGAAATACTTGCGCCAAATAAGGAATATCATCCCCTTTGAGTCTATCGGGGTAGCCTGACCCATCCCACCGTTCGTGGTGATGGCGAATAATGGGAATTACACCACGCATACTGCGTAGTGGCTGGCAGATTTTTTCTCCGATTAAAACATGCTGCCTCATAATCTGCCAATCTTCGGGAGTGAGTTGGCCTTTTTTTAGCAGCACTGCATCGGGAATACCCACCTTGCCGATATCGTGGAGATAACCCCCCCACATCAAATCCCGTATTTGATAGCGTGAGAGATTGAGGTATTCACCAAAAGCTTGTCCGAGTTTTACCAATCGTTCGCAATGGCCGCCTGTGTTGGGATCGCGGCTTTCAATAGACATAGCGATGGAAAACAGTACTTGTTCGGCATGATCTAAATCTTCGTTGAGACGCTTTTGCCGTACTAGGGACTTAACACGCGCTGCCAGTTCCACACGGTCAAAAGGTTTGGTGAGAAAATCATCTCCGCCAACTTCAATGCCTCGAATGCGCGATCGCCTGTCGTTTAATGCTGTAATAAAAATTACTGGTATTAATCTGGTTTGTTCATCTTGTTTCAGTAATTGACAGACTTCAAATCCATCCATTCCTGGCATCATCACATCCAGCAAAATTAAATCTGGTTGCTTTTGGGTTACTAATCCCACAACAATGGAACCACTGTCGGCCTCAATCACGTCGTATCCTTCCATACCCAAAAGGGCAACAGCAGTCATACGACTGGCCGCATGGTCATCAACTACTAAAACCTTTGGTGGATCTAAATCAAACCCATTCACTTTGGAACCTTTGGCTTGTAGTATTTTAGAGACCAATGAACCTCGATCGAAATTAACATCATTTTTCATCCAAGAAGACGCTGGTTGGTCATCTTCTAGTATTAAATCTTCTTGAGACAAGCCTAAAGAATAACCCTCTATATTTTGCGATCCTACGGTATGATTTGAACCGATACTTTTCACTTTGCTTAAGGGGTTGAACCCATTAACAGTTTCTGTTCTCAAGCCTCTATGGTTGGATTTCCATTTAGTCACAAAGGCACTCCAATTATTTTCGCAAGTTAACAGTGTCAGATTTGAAAAGTAAAGCTAGTATTTGGCTGTATTTGAGTTATGGTTTCCATAGAGATGATGTGTAATGTGGAACTGACGAGGGTAACTTTTCACTGTATGTATTTTTTATGTTACGAATAAGGAGTATCTGGCGGTCAAATTTTTAGCTTCTAATTCCAGTATCATAAATTAGTACAAATGTTAAATCAGGCTTTTTACGGAGATTTTTTTACGTACCAGCGTTCAAAAAGCTTGTGATTTACCGCTTGAGATCGAAATCTCCATCTGGTAGTTGTTAGTGCTCATCGTCATCATCAGGTATAGACATTTTTACTTACTTCAGTTATAGCAATAGTTAAATACTGTTAACAAATTATGTAATATTAGCTACTTATCATAGTTTAAGTTATTTGGCTCGAAAAAACTCGTTACTTAAGTATTAAAAAACCAAATCACAAGTATGGAAATCCTGTCTGATTGGGAGAACTACTGGTATAAACAGCGAATAGGGTAGGCAAAACAAGTAAAAAGACCAAATTACGTTATTTTTGCGTAAATCCTATAAATATCTAAGGTTTTCTGGAATCAACTACTGAGGGCAAGAACTTTAGTCACGTAGGCTTGGCTCATCGCGTACATTATTAGAGACTGCCAAGTAAAAAAATATTGCATAGAAGACTGTTGACTGTTGACGGTTCACAGTCATTAGTCAACGGCAAGAACCGGAATAATTTATTTTTTGGAGTTCGTTAGTACACTGTGGCCTAAATAAAGCTACCCTTTCAAACAATCACAAGGCTTGATTGGTGAACCTTTTGAATAGACTTCTTGCATAAGTCGGGAAAAGGGGTAAAGGGTAAGGGATTTAAAACCTTTCCCCTTTACCCTTTACCCTTTACCCTTTAAAGAGCCAAGTCACGAAAGCGAACTACTAGTTAACTACAAACTAGTTCCGATAAAATCCCTGCCTTGTGTTGCGGATAGCCACCTTTTGCGCCAATGGGAGGTAGGTTCCAAACAAGAGGTTTGTTGTTCTTGTTGTCGGCGCTTAAGTATAACTTCACTGGAATCGCTCAATTGCGGATCGCGGTAAGGAATGGCTGCACGAGTGAGTAAATGTTCCTTCTCAACTTCACAAAGGGCTAAAGAATAGGGGCATAGAGGAAATTTCTCTTCCTGACTCCCCTGTTCCTCTGCTTTGTATCCTCTGATATGTGCTGCTAAAGTACCAGGCGATCGCCTACCCATCGGTGGCGTAGAACCGATAGCCAAGCCAGCAGCCAACAGTGCTGTGCGTACAGCAGCAGCACAAGAATAGGTGGCTAATAAACCATCTTCATGTAAGCACAACGACAATTGTTTAATAAATTCAACAGTCCAGAGTTGGGGACACTGTGGTGGTGAAAATGGATCGAGGAAAATTGCATCAGCCAAAAAATTCGACTCACGTACTATTGCGATCGCCTTTCTAGCATCGCCAATGAGTAATTGTGCCTTGAGACAGTCCCTTTGTACTTGATGCTCAAAAGCCAATTGCGACAAAATTTCAATGTAGTTGCAGTTCCAGTTATCAAACAAATGATGCGCGATGGCAGCTTGCGGTACTGCTGGATTTAACTCCAAACCAATTACTTCAACATAACAATTCGGATTTACTGCCCAAATTGTTTGCAAAGCAGCAGCAGTGTTGTATCCCAAACCATAACAAACATCTAACAGCCGCAAAACTGGTTTTTGCGCTGCTTTCATCAGTTGAGTTGGTTCTACAAACTTGAAAAAACTCTCCTGCTTAGCACCATAATGACTGTGAAACGATTCACCAAACTCCTGAGAAACAAAAGTGAACGAACCATCTGCCGTGAGCTTGGGTGTAAAATTTTCTAAGTTAGTCATTGGTCATTAGTCATTGGTCATTGGTCATTAGTCATTAGGGAAACAGGGAGTGTTGACTGTTGACTGTTGACTGTTGACTGGAAAAGCAGGATTTATTCTCCTTGTCTCCCCCATCTCCCCATTTCCCCGATC
>NZ_JACKZU010000563.1:0-3373 GCF_014222165.1 Nostoc sp. 2RC | reverse complement strand
CACAACTTCCCCTTAGACTTGGCATCTGCCGAAGCGGCTCCTGTTGCAATCAGCGCTCCTGCTATCAACGGTTAATCATCGAGTCTAACTAAATAGAAAACGCTCTCTGGAAACAGAGGGCGTTTTGTCGATTTTGGTCATTTAAGGCAAGTCTATTGTTTAGGACATCATATTGAGAGCAACTCAAGTATCAGAAATTTTTTCTGTGGCAACAAAAAAACAGGTTTATCTCAATTGTGAAAAAGTTTTTTTGGAAAAACTGGAACACCATTTTGGATTTTAGATTTCTATAGTGAATGATTGAGTGCCCTAGCGATCTAAAATTACACTGTGAATCGGCAAACAAGAAGCAAATAAGTTCCGTGTATGAAGCGTCAAAGCTCTATTTTTTCATTGATTTTAGTATTATTGGCCACATTTCTTATTAGTTGTGGCGGGCCTGGTGTTGCAGTTGCACCTCCAACGTACACTGCAAGCCAAATTGCGGAAATTAAGGAATACGTTCCCGAAATTCAAGCTGTGCGCGATCGCTCACAAGAGTTGAAAACCCTGATTCAAAAACAAGATTGGATCAACGTGAGCAACTTTATACACGGCCCAATAACAGAAGCAAGGTTCAACTTGACTTATGTCACTCCCCACCTTCTATCCAAAGACCAAACCGCAGCACGTCAAATAACGCGAGATTTGTTTAACCACTTGGTTAAAATCAATCAAGGCGCTTCCTCTGGTAACGCTCAACTTGCGTTGACTAACTCCGAAGCCGCTTTCGCAGATATTGACAAATTCCTCCAGTTGCTTCCTGAGGCAAGCACTCAATAGAAGCAAGTTAAGGTAGGGATGGGGGGATGAGGGAGTAGAAGGAGCAGGGGAGCAGGGGAGCAAGGGAGATGAGTTTTTACCCTCTGCCCCTAGTGGTGTGCCAACCCAAAAATGCGCTTCTTTCGGGCTGGGGAAAGAGAAAGGGGTAAAGGGTAAGGGATTTAAAACCTTTCCCCTTTCCCCTTTAAAGAGCTAAGTCACGAAAGCGAACTACTAGAGCTTCTCTGCCTCTTGTGCCCCATACCCTTAATTTCAAATAAACAATGAGTCATGTAGTCATTATCGGTTGTGGTGTAGTTGGAGCTGCCATCGCTTATGAACTCAGTCACGTAAAAGGACTGAAAATCACTGTTTTCGACCGACAACCACCAGCACAAGCTTCTACGGGTGCTGCACTTGGCGTTTTGATGGGGGTAATCAGTCAAAAAATCAAGGGCAAGGCTTGGCAAATGCGACAAATTAGCATCCAACGCTATGAAACTTTGATTCCAGAATTAGAAACTTTAACAAATCGTCAGATACCTTTTAACCGCCAAGGAATTCTTATGCTGTTGTCCGATGTCAGCGAGGAAATTTCAGCATGGGAAAAGTTAGTAGAAACTCGCCACTCTCAAGGCTGGGAGTTAGAGATTTGGGACACTGGTAAACTGAAAAATATTTGTCCTCAGGTAAATTGTGAAAAAATTACTGGCGCTGTCTATTCTCCTCAAGACCGTCAACTCGATCCAACTGCGCTGACATTGGCTTTAGTTGAGGCTGCTCAGCATAATGGTGTGACTTTCAAATTTGGCGTAGCTGTTTTAGATAGTGAAACTTCAATTATTGAATCTTCACTCCAATGTTGCCATCACCTAGAGACTACAGAAGGAAAAATAGCTGCTGATTGGTTTGTAGTGTCAGCAGGATTAGGTTCAACACCACTCACAGCAAAATTAAACCAGCAGATTGATATCCGTCCGGTGTTGGGACAGGCTTTACAAGTACATTTAGAGCATCCATTGGGCAATCCCGACTTCCAGCCAGCCATTACAGGTAATGATGTCCATATTGTTCCTGTGGGTGGTGGAGATTATTGGCTTGGTGCAACGGTGGAATTTCCCACCAACGGCGATGAAATACCGCCGAATCAACAACTGTTGGAATTTGTGAGAGAACAAGCGATCGCATTTTGCCCAGAATTAGCTACAGCAAGTATTGTCCGCACTTGGTCTGGATTACGCCCCCGTCCTGAAGGACGCCCAGCCCCAGTTATTGGTCAGTTACCTGGATTTAGTAATGTCCTATTGGCCACTGGACACTATCGCAACGGCGTTTTATTGGCTCCCGCTACAGCACATGCAATTCGTGAGATGATTATTCCTCAGGGACAAGGGCATGGGGCATAGGGCATGGGAAGCAGAGGGGGCAGGGGAAAAGGTTAAAGGTTAAAGGGAAAGGAATAAATTTAATCTTTCCCTTTTTCCCCGGTTGGTGAGCTTGTCGAACCATACCCCTTTCCCTTTCCCCGTGCCCAATGCCCAATGCCCAATGCCCAATGACGGCAGTTGCTCCACTTGGGGAGACCCCAAGACCGCACTGCCTCCCCCATGCCCAATCTATAAGAAAAATAGCGTGTCAATAACAGAACATAAAATAACTGTAAATTCACTCGAATGGTTTTATCGTGAATCTTCACCAATCGGCAGAACTGATTTAACGCCAGTAGTGTTGCTACACGGCTTAGTTTCACAAAGTTACAGTTGGCGTAATATTATACCTGCTTTAGCTAATCAAGGTACGAGAGCGATCGCCCCAGATTGGATTGGTTACGGGTTTTCTGCAAAACCAGAAAAACGAGATTTTGCTTACACTCCTGATGCTTTTATTACGGCTTTAGAAGAATTTATCAAAGCACTAGAACTCGAACATTTTTCTTTAGTTGTACAAGGCTTTTTGGGTTCTGTAGGACTACAATATGCTTTGCGTCATCCAGAACAAATTGCCAATTTAGCTATCTTAAATACACCAATTTCCCAGACTGCGAAGTTACCCTGGAAAATTAAACAAATGGGTTTACCTTTGGCTGGTGAAGTTATGACCCAAGACCCCTTGTTAGTTGACCGCACACTAGAAGGTGGTAGCCGTTATCGCATTGAAGATAAGGATTTAGATGTTTATCGAAAACCATTTTTAACAACTTCTGCATCTGGTCGAAGTTTGTTAGCAAGTATCCGCAATTTACAACTTGATTCTGCAATGACAGAAATCGAATCTGGGTTTAAAGAATGGCAACAGCCAATTCTCATTCAATGGGGTACTATTGACCCTTGGTTACCTGTAGACATTGCAGAAAATTTTGCTAACTCGGTATCGAATGCAGAATTAATAAAACTTAATAACGTCGGACATTATCCTCAAGAACATTACCATGAGACTATTTTAGAAGACCTTTTACCCTTTGTGCGTCGTAAAGAGGCTCATTGAGAATATACCTCATACCAATTTAATATGAAGACGCATACAAAGACCCCACCCGCGCTAACGCGCACCCTCCCCTTGCCAAGGGGAGGGT
>NZ_JACKZU010000562.1:0-3376 GCF_014222165.1 Nostoc sp. 2RC | reverse complement strand
CCAACCCTCCCCGATGCTTTGGGGAGGGTGCCGTCAGGCGGGTGGGGTATCTGTCGCAAACATTTTTTGAATCGGTATTACGGGATGATTTGAGAATTTGCATCAAAACATAATCCCCGTGTCTCCGTGTCTCCATGTCTCCGTGTCAGACTAAATCATCCCATTATTCAGTAACGCCTATTTTTTGGAGTTCCCTTAATATCTGGGGAATGTGGGTTAATGGTGATGATGATGATGATGGTGATGGTCAGCTAATTGCGGATTAACTGCCACAGTTTCCTCTGACAACAACTGTGCGATATAAGGTTCTGACCATTGCGCTGCCATCGCTAAAAATTCCGGATGGTCATTGACGCAAGGCATTTGTACGTAATTTATACCAGAATGCTGTTTTTCCAAAGCATGGATGATGTGATGTACATCCAACAGAGTTTCGTGGTTTTCCGTAGCAAAACCTATTGGCATAAATATCACTATTTTTGCACCCAGTTGAATCAAGTTAGTTGCAGCTTGTTGTGCATTTGGCTGCGTCCACTCAATCAAAGGCGTGTCGTGATTGAGCCAACCTACAGAAATTAAAGGATAGCGGTTAATCAATTTATCTCTTACTAAATCGTATAGCGCCTGACTTTCGGTAATTCCAGAGGTGAATCCTTTGGCTTTGTGGGGACAGCCGTGATTCATCAGTACAATACCGATTTGAGAGGGTAGGTAAGCTGCTGCTAAATCAGCGTTAATTTTTTCCTCAACTAAATGAGCCATCAAATCGATGTAGGCTGGTTCGTTGAAGAAAGAAGGAATATAGCGCTGTGCTTGAATCCAGTGTTCTTCACCATCAGTCAACTCAACAAGGGCATTGTTAACTTGCTCGATGGCAATTCCACTGGTAAAAATAGAATCAACAACCAGCAGTGGATAAATTAGCAGCTTGTCAAACCCTTGGTTTTTGATTTCTGCTAAAACTTGTTTGGGTAAGAAAGGCGCGCAAAAGTTGAAAGCTTTGAAAACTTGGACATTATTGCCCCATTTTTCTTGTAAATTCTTCTCTATCCCAGCACGCTGCTGTTCAAAGATGGCATTGTGTGGGGAAATAAAATCGTGGTGTGTGTGTCCCCACTCATGGCGGTCAAATAGTGCCAAAAGTTTTGCCAGTGGCGGATAAATCCAGGTTGGCACTGGTGCGAATTTGGCGGTGAGTAGATTTAAAGCCTGTTCGTTATAGTTAGCGAAATCTTCGTAGCTTTCGACTTCGCCATAGCCCATAAGCAGTACAGCTACACGGTCTTTACCTAATAATTGCTCGTGAGTATGTTGTAGTTTTTCCGGCGTTGCAACCACAATAACTTCCTCAATATAACCAGAGTGCAGAGAATTTAAAGCTAGGGGATTAGCTTGAACATTTCCCCTACTAATAAATTATTATCACATCCCCCCGGATGGGATAGGTGCAAAAATCAAAATAATACATCAAAAGACACACTTGGATAATTACTTGATACTGGCGTTCACTTTGATATGGTTCGTGGCGTGGTAAGGTACGCTTTCAAAGCTGCTAACTCTGGTAAATAAAGATTTGGGTGTGATTAACACTACAGGCAATCAGCAATTAAACGAGATGAAAAATATTTTTCATCTTGATTGAGATCGAACTGCATAATCCGTCAAAGTCGGCCGTGTAACTCCTTAGGAAGACGGAGATGCTTCTCAAGCCAAGAGTAGCTATCAGTCAAAGTTCGATTTGTATCACTCAATCATTTACAAAGGAGTTACCATCATGTCTATTACTTCTTACTCAGAAGATCTCATCCCCGAAATTTTATACGCTCCCAGTGTTGTACCACAGTCAAGTGTTACAACTGAGCCGGAGAAACAACCAGGTATTCTTAGAGATATTTCTGGATGCGTTGCAATTTTTGGGCCGATTCAGATTTGTTACGACCTTAATCTCAGCACGCCTAGTGCAGCAATTTCTCTGAAAGTAGCTGGTGTGACTGTTGTGTCAGGAGAAATCAGTCCTCAACACCCATGTCTTGAATTGAAAGGTGATTATAGTGTCGCCAAATGGGACTTAGAAATATGTTTACGAATCCCTGAACAGCGAATTACTTTATCAGGTAAAGCTTGCGTAACTTTCAAAGGATGTAAGAGTTTCGACATCACACTGTTTCACTGGGGACAGACAGATTTATTCCAACCAACTAACTTTGTTGTGTACCACAACATTACTGTAACTAAAAATGGGGTACAGTTTCTTCCACATGCTATTTCGCTGAATACTGACGGCACTCGCGCAACAGTTACCACAAGTAACTTTGATGGTGTATTGTCCGTTGGGCAGCAATATACTATTACTGTCCTTGGTGGCCCAATTTTTACCGCTAAATATGTTGGTGTCGATGGATTAACTTATAAGTTTGATAATCTGCATCAACAGTAGATATGTGAAATTTAATTTAAAGTCACCTGAGAGTGCATAAAGTTGCCTAATTTAATTAGACTAACCACTTGTGTAGGAAAAGTTTTTTACCTCAGGTTTAATTTGCGATCGCAATACTCAAACTCTTAAAAATTAGCGCTATCACTGGAATCTCAGTTTGATGGCGCTTTTATTTATCTTCAGAAACCATCAGCTAAAGTTGAAGTTATTAATAATTGTGCAAGCTGCTAACACGCAACAAAGAAATGAGTATAATTATTTGCCCTGGAATCCACGATCGCATCTTCACCCAATCCTTTATATCGGGATTGTTAAATGGCTCAATAGACCAATATCAAGCTAATATACTCGTTTTTCCGGGGAAAGACTTTTTGAGTCTATCAGCTTTGCACATTTTGGAGTTTTTGCGCGATCGCTTAAAAAAACCTTTGGAATCGCCATTAATATTTATTAGCTTTAGTGCTGGCGTCGTTGGGGCCATCGGTGCGGCGCATTTGTGGCAACTTTTGGGTGGTCGTGTGAAAGCGTTTATTGCTATAGATGGATGGGGGGTGCTACTACAGGGAAATTTTCCAATTCATCGAATGAGTCATGATTATTTCACTCATTGGAGTTCTAGTTTGCTTGGTTGTGGGCAATATAACTTTTATGCAGAACCAGCAGTCGATCATATGTCAATTTGGCGATCGCCTGAAACTGTACAGGGTTGGGGGGTAGATTCATCCATTGGAATTTTTCCCCCTAAAGGCTATCTGAGTGCAGCTGCATTTTTGCGTATGCTGTTAGAACACTATGAAGCAAATTAATCCGGACAATGGAGTAAGTAAACAGGAGTTAGGAATGAGGAGTTAGGAGTTAGGAGTTAAAAGTGCTGAGTGTGGAAGCTTGGGAAGATGAAGTTATGGGGTAATGGGCGTAGTTTCCCCCCACCTCCCCACC
>NZ_JACKZU010000561.1:0-3387 GCF_014222165.1 Nostoc sp. 2RC | reverse complement strand
TTTATGGGGTATGGGGAGAGCAGGGAGACAAGGGAGAAGAGAAAGACAAGGAAGAGGGGGGAGAAAAGGAAGAAAAATTGCTACCTTGTCCCCCTTGTCTACCTTAAACTTCTAACAGAAGTGGGGAAAAGGGTAAGGGGTAAAGGAGAAAGGGCAAATAAAAACCCTTTTCCCTTTAACCTTTACCCTTTCCCCCCTCTTGTCTCCCCATCTCGCCATCTACCTTATCTCTCATGCTTCATAACCCATACCCAATTCGATGGACAAACTTTCTTTAATTAATGACAATACTTGAGTTAAAACCGTTAGCGTAATTTCACTGAGTTCAACGTTAGTCCAAAATTAGCCAAATGATTAAGTCGCTGTTGTATTTTTTATGGGCTGGTTTATTTGAAATCACTGGTGGCTATTTGATTTGGTTGTGGTTGCGTGAAGCTAAGCCTTTATGGTACGGGATACTAGGCGGAATTGCTTTAGCTATCTATGGAGTGATTGCAACTTTTCAGCCAGCGAATTTTGCTAGAGTCTATGCGGCTTATGGGGGTGTATTTATTGCAATGACAATGTTTTGGGGTTGGAAGGTAGATGGAGTTAGTCCAGACCGCTACGACTTAATGGGAGCTTGTTTAGCTGTGGTAAGCGTATTAATTATTATGTTTGCACCCCGCAGTTAAGTAATTTTACTAAATTGTTGGCATGATTAGGGTTGGCGAGGAGACGCGGGAATTGTGCAACGCCCAAATTTTGAAATCATTCTGGAATTATGCAATGCTGAAAATAGAAATGTTGAAATTTTCTGAATGCAAATGACATCAGGGCTAAATTAATTTATACAAAAGAAAAAAGATTGGTTTTGACCAGAAGTAAGCACAAGGGACTTGCAACTCAAAAAATATTTCATTGTTATTGTTGACTGTTGAGTGTTGACTGTTGACGGTTAACAATCGACAGTCAACGTTTATTTTTTGCAGTTCCCCAAAAAACAATATGTCTTTATCTTTCAGGACTTAGGCAAAAATCGCCAAAAAGCTCCAACTATCAAGGCAGATGCCTTCTTTACGAGAGGTTTCCGCCAACGCACAGCGTCTTGTACAGAAGAATTCGTAGAGTGTGCGTAAGTCTTATCTTTAATAGCATTTCACAAAATTTTGAATACATATATATCTACCGTAAGGCAGCACTGCTGTGTTACTTAGTATTTTAATGTATAAAATTTAGCAATTAATTATTGCCTTCTAGCGTATGGCTGTTTGCTATTGCTGGTTTACTCTTTGGTGCTTTTAAGTAAAATTATTTATATAAATAGATATTGTATACATAATTACTGAAAAAAGTATCATTCTGTATTTGTGCAAATTATTGAGTAATATCAAGCAAAATTCCTCAGGCTGACAAATTATTGAAATTTTGATTAAACTCTCATAAAATTATTGAAATTATGATACTGTTGTTAACATTTCAAAAAAACTAAATTAGAGTAGCTTTCAAAACAAAAAATCGTATTGAAAGGTACTGAAAATATATTAATCTAATACAAATTTGTTGGTGCTTAGGAACAAAAACAAGTGTTGAAGAAAGTTGTCACGATCGGGGCTATGACCCTGCTATTTTTGGCACAGCCGTTGATGGGTAATGCTTTTGCCCAAACATCAGCAGCCAGCCCACCTGCGGCGGATACCGGTGATACAGCATTTATGTTGATTTCGGCAGCACTCGTGCTGCTAATGACACCGGGATTGGCATTCTTTTATGGTGGATTTGTTCGATCGCGCAATGTCCTAAATACATTGATGATGAGCTTTGTGTTAATGGCGATCGTGGGAGTGACCTGGATTCTCTGGGGTTATAGTCTTGCTTTTGCGCCGGGTTTGCCGTTCATCGGTGGATTGCAGTGGTTGGGATTGAATGGTGTGGGTTTAGAGACAACCGATTATCTCAAAGGTTCAAATCCTGCGGATATTGTTTCTTATGCCGGGACGATTCCCCATCAGGCATTCATGATTTATCAAGCCATGTTTGCCATTATCACCCCAGCCTTAATTTCTGGAGCGATCGCCGAACGCATGAGTTTCCGCGCCTATTGTCTATTTGTACTGCTGTGGTCAACCTTTGTTTACAGTCCCCTAGCTCACATGGTTTGGGCAAAAGGTGGATTCTTAGGTTTGGCTGGGGGTTTGGGTGCCCTCGACTTTGCAGGTGGTACGGTAGTTCACATTAGTTCTGGGGTTTCTGCTTTAGTTGCAGCGATGGTTCTTAAGCCTCGCAAAACCCATCCCGACCGTCTTAGCCCACCACACAACGTTCCTTTTATTTTGCTTGGTGCTGGGTTGCTGTGGTTTGGCTGGTTCGGCTTCAACGCTGGAAGTGCCCTATCCGTTGGTAGCGGAACTTCCGGTAACTTAGTCACAAATCTAGCAACATCAGCCTTCGTCGCCACTAATACGGCGGCGGCGGCGGCGGCTTTAATGTGGCTAATCATGGAAGCAGTTTTAAGGGGTAAACCAACCGCAGTGGGAGCTGCTACAGGAGCCGTTGCTGGTTTGGTGGGTATTACTCCTGCTGCGGGATTTGTGACACCGCTATCAGCAATTTTCATTGGTTTCCTCACAGCCTTTGTTTGCTTCTATGCCATTAGTTTCAAACACAAGCTATTAATTGACGATGCCTTAGACACCTATCCCGTGCATGGCGTTGGTGGTACAGTGGGGGCAATTTTAACAGCCGTATTTGCTACCACTCAAGTCAACGGAGGCGGTAAAGACGGTGTGCTGCGTGGTAATTTTGGGGAATTGGGAATTGAACTAGTAGCAATTGTTGTTGCTTATGTGATTGCTGGTGTTGGTACTTTCATTATTCTCAAAATTATCGATGCTACAGTCGGGCTACGAGTCAAAGAGGAAGCAGAATTGCAAGGTTTGGATATCAACGAACACGGAGAAGAAGGTTATAATTCCGAGTTTGGTGGCGATCGTCCTATTCAATCATAAGTAGGGAGTGGGGAGTGAGGAGTGAGGAGTTAGGAGTGAGGAGTTAGGAGTGAGGAGTTAGGAGTGGGGAGTTAGGAGTGGGGAGTTAGGAGTGGGGAGTTATTTATTTTATCCCCTTGTTTCCCCATATCCGTCACTCCCTCATCTCCTCATTCCCCACCATCCGGGTTGGCGCTAGTGGTCTGCCGTAAGGGCTGGGGAAAAGATAAGGAATTTAAAACCTTTACCCTTTGCCCTTTGTCCTTTGCCCTTTACCCTTTGCCCTTTACCCTTTGCCCTTTACCCTTTGCCCTTTACCCTTTGCCCTTTGCTCTTTCCCTTTTATCATTTACCGTTTCTTTTCTGTCTTTTGTTCTATTTCATTTGAAATTAGCCCTTTAATTACACTTGTTTAGATTTT
>NZ_JACKZU010000560.1:0-3401 GCF_014222165.1 Nostoc sp. 2RC | reverse complement strand
GGTGTGGGGAGTGTGGGGAGTGTGGGGGGTAATTTTTTGGATACTTAGCTAGAAATCCCACACAAAATTTCGTTCACCCAAGTCCTGGGTGCATTAGCGATTTCCACCTTGAGTTGACACTGTTAATACTTGCGGTGGTGTAGCATCGGGTGGATAGAGGAAGTCTACTTCTACTAAAGAGCGATCGCCTGCTTTCATGTTTAATGAAACTAAGGGTTCTCCTATTTGACCCCGCTTTTGTACTAAATGTACAAACTCTGTTTTCGGCTGATTTTGCTCGTTTTTGTAACGTACCCGCACTGTGCCGCGAAAGAAGACTTGACGCGCTGGCGTACTCAAAAAGCGTAACCCTGGTTGAACTAATCGATCCTCTTTTAGCGGAGTTTGTATCGATACACTCACAGTTTGAGGATTTTGGGTGTTGTTATACAACGGCAACTTTAAACTATATTGAATTCCATAGTTGCCATGTGCGCGATATGCAGTGTCAGGGTAGCGCACCAGCATCTTACCACTTTGAATTTGATTAGTTCCTAAAGTACCACGATCCAGAGTACTCAAGGCATAGGAAAACATTTGACCGGGTTGGGGAATAGTTAAATACCTAGCTTTAGGATTATCTACTAATAAAGCTCGCCATTGGGAACCAGCAACTACTCCAGCCACACGCCCGTAAATTATTGGCTTGTCAGTTTCTTCTAAAGGAGTGGGGGTTTTATCCCGTGGACTAGCTAAATCACCATTATTTAGTAAATTTTCCCACTCTGCCAAAGTCGGCGGACGTTCGCTACCATCTGCATTTGTCGGGGCGAACATGGCTAGGCTAGCTGCATAAACGGTGTTACTACTTTGCAAGCGCATCAATGTAGAGCGACCATTGAGGGGTGGCGTCAATCCCTGCACCGGAATTGGTAAATTTAGTAACATCCGACTTTGCCCTGGTGGAATTTCAATTTGGGCAGGGAAAATATTTTGTCGTTGTCCTCTTAATATATCAGTCATGACGCGATCGCCAGGGCCGGCAAAAATTTTTCCTAAAGGATTTTGGGTAAAGGATGGTAACTCAATAAATGGTGCATCGGGTTGGCTTAAATAACTCGCCGCCTGCAAAATATTTACCTTCACCGGCTGCGAAGTAGGGTTGTGCAAAATTATCCCTAGATAAAGAGAACGTAAATTTTCTGGCGGTTCAGCTCTAGCTACATGGTGAGCAAAAATATCAAATCTTCCGCGAAAGGGAAAATTCAGATGTGCTGTAGGAACTTTTTTGTCTTTTGGTGGAAAAGTTGAAAGTAAAATTCCTTCTTTTAAAACTAATTCCGGACTATTGCTATTAAAAGTTGGCACTGTATCCAACTTACCTGGTAAAGGTCGTACTTGTTGTGATTGTACGACTTCTTGAGGCGGTGGTGTCACAGGTGTGGATTGAGCTATGGAAAAACTGAGTAAAAATGGCAACATATACTTAGGTAACACTTTGAACATACAGACACTAACAAGTTGATGAAAGTGCCAGATTGTTAATAATTAATAAGAAATCAGCCAAAATGCCACTCAAATTTTCTCCATTGAGAAGGGGAACGTGAACAAAGATACAACGCGCTGGTAGTTGGTTTTGGTTTAAGTAGTCTAAAACCGAATAGTAAAGACCTTCGCAAACAAATTTACCGCAGTCGTGGCTAATGTCAATTGCCACTGCTTCGGCCACTAATTTTTCTAAATCAACATTTGTGTGCAAAACACTTTCACCAGAATTAGCCGCCAATTCTACACTTAATTTTGTCCGACTGGCAGCCATGCCACAACAGATGATGTAATCAGGTTGGATTGCATTGATTTTTTCAATTACCAGAGAACTGGCCTGTTGCACATCTACGGGTAACAACCGCAAAAAAGTTAAGTCAAGGGGAATCAGCTGAAGCTTCGTAACTTCTATTAATAAATCATCAGATGAATTTGATTGTTGATCCGTCAGCCAAGTGTCAAAAGAAGTTAATAGAATTCTTTTCTGCATAACAAATATTATTTACAATAGGAATATTATTTAGAATAGAAAAACCCTCCATAATAATTTTACAAGGAGCAGGTAAATGCCAGTGATTGCGGTCGTAGACTATGAGATGGGAAATTTGCACTCAGTCTGCAAAGGTTTGGAAAAAGCCGGGGCAACTCCTAATGTTACTTATTCTCCAAAGGAATTAGAACATGCAGATGCAATAGTTTTGCCGGGAGTGGGAGCATTCGATCCCGCAGTACAACATTTAAGATCGCGTGGTTTAGAACAACCGATCAAAGATGCGATCGCATCTGGCAAACCTTTTTTAGGTATCTGTTTGGGATTGCAAATTCTTTTTGAATCAAGTGCAGAAGGTATCCAACCAGGACTGGGAATTATCAAAGGAAAAGTACGGCGGTTTCGTCCCGAAACAGATATTACTATTCCTCACATGGGTTGGAATCAACTACAAGTGACTCAACCAAAAAGTCTTTTGTGGGAGCATTTACCCTCAAATCCTTGGGTGTATTTTGTTCATTCCTACTATGTCGATCCAATAGAAGAGGAAATTCGTGCAGCAACCGTCACCCACGGTACTCAAACTGTAACAGCTGCCATTGCCCGCGAAAACCTGATGGCTGTCCAATTTCACCCAGAAAAATCTTCTAATATCGGATTGCAAATCCTGTCTAATTTTGTTGCTCAAGTACGGGAAAAAATTCCTGCATAATTATTTTTGTCCTCAGTCATTAGTCATTAGTCATTAGTCATTTGTGAATAAATGAAAATGGCCATTGACCATCAATATAATGCCCAATGCCCGATGCCCAATGCCCCATCCTCATGAGTCTGAGAATTTACGGAAATCGCCAGCTAAAAACTTTACCAGGAAAAGAGACTAGACCTACTAGTGCTAGAGTTAGGGAAGCAGTCTTTAATATTTGGCAGGGAAAAATTGCAGGTTGCCACTGGCTAGATTTGTGTGCTGGTAATGGTTCAATGGGTGCAGAGGCTTTGTGTAGAGGAGCCGCCTTAGTAGTGGGAATAGAAAAATCAAGCCGAGCCTGTGCCATTATTCAACAAAATTGGCAGCTCTTAACTAATGCCGAACAAGAATTTCGGGTAGTGCGCGGAGATGTTATTGGGCAGTTAAAAACGTTATCAGGCAAGCAATTCCATCGGATTTACTTCGATCCACCTTATGCCAGCGGGTTGTATGAGCCAGTTTTAGTAGCGATCGCCCAGCATCAACTTTTAGATCCTAGCGGTGAAATCGCAGTGGAACACGCTTCACAAGATTGGACATCCCCAGAGATTCCCGCTTGGGAAATTTGCCGCGAGAAAGCTTACGGCAACACATCACTTACTTTTTACAGAATTCGGAGCCAGGGGGATGAGGGAGCAG
>NZ_JACKZU010000559.1:0-3428 GCF_014222165.1 Nostoc sp. 2RC | reverse complement strand
CCCATCCCCCATCCCCTATACCCATTCTCCAGATTGCGATAGAATACAGCCCACAGACGCTTGTTTTGGGCTGGGTTATGACTTCTGTAATTAATGTGAATCTACCAGAGCAGTCTTATGAGATTGTGATACCTTCTCTTCGAGACGCTACGCGAACGGTGAGCTACGCTAACGCACCTTCGAGTTTAGATTTACTCGGCCAACACATGGCCAGTTTAAAGCTAGGCAAGAAGGTACTGCTGGTTTCTAATCCAACGATTTTTAAGCATTTTGGCGAAAGAGCCATTACATCGCTGACATCTGCGGGATTTGATGTTGCTAACTGCACCATACCACCTGGGGAACGCTATAAAACCCTGAACTCCATCCAAAAACTCTACGATGTGGCCTTAGAAAACCGCCTGGAACGTTCTTCGACTATGGTGGCTTTGGGGGGAGGCGTAATTGGTGATATGACTGGTTTTGCGGCTGCAACTTGGCTGCGGGGCATTAATGTTGTGCAAGTGCCGACTTCGTTGTTGGCAATGGTAGATTCGGCAATTGGTGGCAAAACTGGCGTTAATCATCCCCAGGGGAAAAATTTAATTGGGGCGTTCCATCAACCACGCTTGGTTTTGATTGACCCAGAAGTGTTGAAAACTCTTCCAGCGCGGGAGTTTCGGGCAGGGATGGCGGAAGTTATCAAGTACGGCGTGATTTGGGATGCTGAATTATTTGCCCAGTTGGAAGCAAGCAAACGCCTCGACCAACTCCGCTATGTCAAACCTGAATTGATCAACAGCATCTTAATGCGTTCTTGTCAAGCAAAAGCTGATGTTGTTAGCAAAGACGAAAAAGAAGGTGGTTTAAGGGCGATTCTCAACTATGGACATACCATCGGTCATGCGGTGGAAAGTTTGACTGGTTATCGAAGCGTAAATCACGGCGAAGCAGTGGCAATTGGTATGGTAGCAGCTGGACAAATTGCTGTGGAACTGGGAATGTGGCAAAAGGAAGACACTGAACGTCAAAATGCTTTAATTCACAAAGCTGGTTTACCGACTAAGTTACCAGATGGGGTGGATATTGAAGGAATTATTGAAGCCTTGCAGTTAGATAAAAAAGTCAAAGATGGAAAAGTGCGGTTTATTTTGCCAACACAAATTGGTGTAGTGACAATTACTGATGAAGTGCCATCAGATGTTATTCGCCAAGTGCTGCGGGGGATTTGACTAAAGAAGCGGAAAGCTTAGGGAGACAGACACTTCAGCCGAACATGATATTATCCAAATCAAAGCAAGACGGTAAACGTCGTACCTTTTGGATAGTTATCTTCAACACTAATACTGCCATGATGTGCATCGATCGCCATTTTGCAGAAAGCCAATCCTAATCCGATTTGGGAAACTTCTGGGTTAACAGTTCCAATCTCATACTTCTCAAAAATACTTTGCCGCAAGCGTTCAGGAATTCCCGAACCAGAATCAGCAACTTGGATTTTTGCGCCTCCTGCTGCTAAGTTTTCTGCCCGCAAAATGACTTGAGAGTTGGAGGGTGAAAACTTAATGGCATTGGATAGCAAATTATCTAAAACTCGGCGAAAGATAGCTGCGTCTACTTTTACGGTATCGCCTGGTTTGGGTAATTCACTGATGAGAGTGAGATTTTTTTGAGCTGCGATGGCTTCAACATCTGCCAAGGCTGAAATACACAGCCCGCCAAGGTCTACTTCTGTATAATTGAGAACCATTTTACCGGATTCTAATTTTGCCATCATCAGCAAACTATTAATCAATGATTGCAACTGTTGACTAGCGATAACAATTTGTTCAATTTTCTGCTGCTGTTTTTGAAAAGACAAGCCAGGAAATCGCAGAATCTCAGTTGACAGGACAATACTGGTGAGAGGATTTCGCAAATCATGGACGATGGTGTAGACCATATCTTCTCGCAGTTTGAGTAAAGCTTGCAGGTTATCGTACTGTTGCTTAATCCGCAACATCGAATTCACCCTAGCTCTTAACTCTAAACTGTTGATGGGTTTACTAATGAAGTCATCTGCACCTGCGCCCAAACACCGAGCCAAATCTTCTTTAGTGGTTAATGCTGTCACCATAACAATGGGAACTGTTTGCCATTTAGAATCGGCCTTGATGCACCGACATACTTCCATGCCATCCAAATCGGGCATCATTACATCCAGCAAAATCACATCGGGTTGAAAACTATTGAGGCGAGTTAGGGCTTGTTGACCATTACGAGCATAATGTAATTGATATCCTTGCCCATCTAGTAATGTTTCAATAACATCAAAATTATCTGGTTCATCATCAATTACTAAGATAGAAGGTTGAGTGTCCATCAAGAATTTCCACTATTTTTCTAAAAGTTGTTGAATTGTGGTAGCAAGCTGTTTAAGTTTTACGGGTTTAGTCAAATATTCATTGGCTCCGGCTGCTAAACAAGTTTCGCGATCGCCGGGCATAGCTAGGGCTGTGAGAGCAATAATTGGCACATCGCTAAATAGGCGATCGCCACGGATACGGCGTATCGCTTCAAGTCCATCCATTTCGGGCATTTGAATGTCCATAATAATTAAGTTGGGTTTTTGAGTTGTAGTCAATTCAATGGCTTGTTGTCCATTGTTTGCCAGAATTAAACGATATCCTCTACTTTCAAGATAGCCAGACATTGTATCAATGTTTGCTTTATTATCTTCTGCTAGTAAAATTACGGGAAATTCCATCGGTGACGGTACGATGGCAGTGGCTAAATTAGAACGGCTAGGATATTGCAGTTTTTCTAAAGTTGCCCGAAACTGAGCGCGAGTAATTGGTTTAACCAAATATTCAGCAGTTCCGTGAGTAAATCCTTTGCTACGTTCGTCTACCACAGAAGTGATGATAATAGGAATTTCTTTGGTTTGTGGGTTGGCCTTGATTTGAGCGAGTATCTCCCAACCCGATACATCAGGCAATTGTAGATCCAAGACGATGAAAGCTGGCTTCAGGTTTAGGACTAGATCTACAGCTCCTTCACCTTTTGAATAGATAACAGGTTGCATTTTCATTTCGCTGAGGTAGCGAGTAATTTGATCAGACGCTGGCACTGAGTCTTCAATCACTAGAACCTGAGCATTTTCGGCAAGAAAGTGATAACTGGGCAATGGATTTTTGACAACCGTTGTAGAAACACCATCGCTGGTGCGGTAGGGAATCCGCAATGTAAAACAACTACCCGCCCCAACTTCACTGCTAACCGACACCGTTCCTCCATGTAGAACAGCAATCCGTTCTACTAGTGCTAGTCCTAAACCGGTGCCGCTGTACTGACGATTCAGGCTACTGTCAAGCTGGATAAAAGGCTGAAACAACTTGCCAATGTCCTCAGTAGCAATGCCAATGCCGGTATCAGTGACAGAGAAGCAGAGGAGGGGCAGGGGGCAGGGG
>NZ_JACKZU010000558.1:0-3458 GCF_014222165.1 Nostoc sp. 2RC | reverse complement strand
CCCCCCCCCCCCCCCCCCCCCCCCCCCCCCCCCCCCCCTTTCCCCCCCATCCCCCCACCCCCCCACCCCCCTCACCCGCCGCTAACTGGGGGAATTAACACCACTTCATCGCCATCTTGTAGGGGCGTATCTGGTTCGACAAATATGAGATTAATCCCAAAGCGGGTAACTTCACGCCATTGGGAGAGTTCGGGGTGTTCCGCTATGAGGCGATCGCATACTGCATTAACCGGAGTACCATTAGGAAATTCCAGTATCAGTTCTGAAACTTGAAAAGCTTCTTGATAAGCGGCGAACAATTTGACGGTAACGGTGATTGCAGATTTAGACATAAAACATGCTTTGGCAGGGCCGGCGAGTATTTTAACGCTTGACAAGCACCCTGAATTTTTGAAATTTATTATACATTACTAAGCAGGTGGGCACAAATCAACATCCGATAACACTGCCACACTCCAGTAATCCCCCTAGCTCTATGAGTTATTGCCTCAATCCCCAGTGTCCAAATCCTGCTGATTTAATGAATACTAACAGTAACATTTTTTGTCGCAATTGTGGGGCAAATTTATTACTACAAAACAAGTATCGAGTAATTAGGTTATTGGGGAGTGGTGGCTTTTCTCGGACTTTTGAAGTAGAAGATAATGGCACAAAAAAAGTCCTGAAGGTTTTGAATTTATCTGTATTTAGCGATTCGGAAAAAAAATCTAAGATAGTTAATTTGTTTAAGCGAGAAGCTGAGGTATTAATTCGCCTCCATAATTCTGGAATTCCTCAAGTTGAGGCGGATGGATATTTTGAATTGAACTTTCCCAATTGTCCAGAGCCATTATATTGCTTAGTAATGGAAAAAATTGAGGGTTTAAATTTACAACAATGGTTAAAAAATCGCGATAATCAACCCATCACACCAGAATTAGCCATCGCTTATTTAAAACAAATACTAGAAATTTTAGAGCAAGTCCACGCTCAAGGGTATTTTCATCGCGATATTAAACCAGCCAACATCATGGTTAAACCAGATGGACAACTTGTGTTAATTGATTTTGGAGCAGTACGGGATTTAGCACAAACTTATGTCCAGCAAGAAAATGAAAATACCATAATTGGTACAGTGGGTTATTCATCACCAGAACAAATGAAAGGCACAGTGGTAAAGCAATCAGATTTTTTTGCTTTAGGACGAACTTTTGTACATTTACTCACTGGAAAACCGCCATTAAATTTGCCAGAAGATGAGAAAACAGGAAAGTTAATTTGGCGCAACCAAGTTCCTTTGCACTCAAATTCTTGGAGAAGCTGGTTAAATAAAATGAAATGGCGATCGCTTTTCGATTTGCTCGATGAAATGATGGAGCCATACTGGAAAAATCGTCCAGAAAATACTCAAGTAATTTTCCGACGCCTGAATCATTCAATTACCTTGCCACGTATTTCTCCTTGGGTAGCTGGTACGGCTATTTTCTTGGGAATTGGATTACCTGGCAGTTATTGGTATTTTAATGGTGTCAATGGATGTGACAAAATTTGGCTGAGGAGATTTCCTTTAGATGATAGTATTAGTTGTGGTGAAGAAATTCTGTTACCAAATATCAATATGAGAGTAACAGAAAAAGAACGAGGAGTAAAGGCGATCGCTGCTGGTAAATACCAAGATGCTATTATTTGGTTACAGAAGGCATGGCAAAAAGAACGCGACCCCGAAACTTTGATTTATCTGAATAACAGCCGCTTAGAAGTTGAGAAAATCAAAGCTTATACCATCGCTGTTGTTGCTCCTTTGAGTATTAATAATGATAATATCTACTCTAGCCAAGAAATATTGCGTGGTGTTGCTCAAGCGCAAAACGAATTTAATCAAAATTACAAAAGCAAAAATCTTGGTCTAAAAGTTTTGATTGCCAGCGATAATAATCAAATTCAAGATGCTAGAAAAATCGCCGAAAAATTGGGACAACATCGGGATATTTTAGCAGTTATTGGCCATTTTAGAAGCGACACAACTTTAGAAGCAATTAAAGTTTATCAACAACAACATCTATTATTAATTTCTGCTACAGCCACCTCAGAATCTTTATCTACATCCTGTCAATCAAATTATCCTAATTGTTTTTTTCGTGTAGTTCCAAGCAATCGCGTGATTGCTGAAACTTTAGCTAACTACCTAAAAAATCAAAATAAACTCAAAGCAGCAATCTTTTTTAATCCCAATAGTGCTTATAGTCAATCTTTGCAAGCACAAATGAAAGGTAGACTTTCGGAATCAGGTGGTAAAGTAGTAGCAGAAATACCTTTGTATGACAATATAGATGCTAATCTCAATCGAGTAAAAGAACAAAAAGCAAATGTAATTATTTTATTTACAACTACCGATGGTTTAACTTCTGATTCCGCAGTTCGGGTAATTGAATACGCTATAAAAAATAAATATTTAGTAGTCGGTGGTGATAGTTTAGATAATAATAAACTACTCAAAGCATTGGTCGGCAATCAAGGAGATGCAGTAGTGGCTATACCTTGGCATTCTAGAAATAAATTAAATCGAGATTTCCCTGAAAAAGTGGAGAAAATGTGGCAAAAACCAGGGAATTGGCGCACTGCGTTATCTTACGACGCAACTCGTGTGTTGCTAGCAGCTTTAGAAAAAATACCATCACCCAGTCGTGAAAATATCGAGCAAGTAATAGCTGAAACTAACTTTCAAGCAACTGGCGCTACAGGCTTAATTTCTTTTAAACCAAATGGCGATCGCCAACAAGATAACATTTATCTAGTGAAAGTTGTACAGAATCCCAATACAGGACAAATTGAATTTTTACCTTTGGATAAATCAAAGTAATTACCAGGAATTAGTTAAGATTCCCGATTTTTTGTAAAAACCGAGAATCCGCTTTTTTACAACCGTCACTCATCTATGCGTAGCAGCTTGCGATAAAATCCCTGGGAAAAATCAGTGGCACGATAACGTTTATAGTTTTCCATAAGTTCAATTAAATAATTAATAAACTCGAAACTCGCCATCATCAGTTCATAACTCAATTCAGCATTGCCATCAAACTGCACTCGGCAACGTGTTAAATCTGAAGGTAGGGTAGCAACATTCCAGGAAGCAACAAAAGGGACATTTTCACTAGCTTCTATCTTTCGGTGTCCTTCCAAAACTCCTTTTTGATAAAGACTAATGGCAAAAGGTAAAAAATTCCTCTTAGCACCCTGGATGTAAGGTAAGTAAACACTGGCTTGTTGTTGAGTAGCTGGTTGGAGTTGGTCGATAGACATTATTCAATATTCCTCAAGTTAATTAGCAACTGGCGATAGGCTCTTAAGTAGTATTCCCAAAAAATGTGTATCAGGCACATACTGAGGTATGGTGCATTGGGCATGGGGCAAACAGGGTATGGGGAAAGGGAAAGGGGTAAGGGGAAAAGGGGAGATGGAAAGATGGGGGAGTGTGGGGA
>NZ_JACKZU010000055.1:0-28535 GCF_014222165.1 Nostoc sp. 2RC | reverse complement strand
CCTCAGAGCCTGCGGGGAGGGGATTAAGGGGTGGGGTTTTTCGGGTTTAATAAGTAATCAAGCGGACATGATATTAAACAGAATATTCTTACTCACCAACGTTACTTGCTGAGCAAGTGGCTCCTCCCCATTCCCTACTCCCAGACTAAATTACTATCTTTGAGTGCAATTTAGTTGAGATTATATTTGAGTAATTTTTCCAATTAATTTTAGGCTGCTTTTTGTTCTGAAGCTTAGAAAAAACGGGCATTCTATGTTTAGAAAGAAACGTTAACAGCAAGCAAGCAGTCAATAAACAAATGATTGAACAAAAATTGCCTTTATTCCCTTCTGCATTCAGGCAAATGGGAGGCACAGTTGTTTTGGCGATCGCTTACTATCAAATGGCTGAAATCTCGCGTCATCTTGCCTCTACACCCCAGGATGTGACTCCAGTTTGGCCGCCGGATGGAATTGCTGCTGGGGCTGTTTTATTGTTTGGTAACTGGATGGGGTACGGTGTTTTTCTGGGTTCATTTTTTGCTAACTTTTGGGCGTTTCAAGATTCAACAAGTTTCTTATCTCTGGTGATTTCGACGCTACCAGTTATGGGAATTGCCATCGGAACAACTCTAGGCACTATATTTGGGGCTTTCCTGCTACGAAAAGCTAGCAACCTCCGCTATCCGTTACAACGTGTCCCCGACACGTTCAAATTTTTGATTCTAGCCGGTATGGTGGGGCCAAACATTAATGCAACTGTTGGAGTGGCTTGCTTGGCATTGAGTGGTAAAGTTCCCTGGACAGCCTATGGTACAGTTTGGTTGACCTGGTGGATTTCCAACGTTTCAGGAATTTTTATCGTTACCCCAGTTATGCTTAGTTGGGAGCAATTCATTCACAAAAAACGACATTCCCTCTGGCAATGGTTATCTCTAAGTTCAACCTCAGAGGATTTTGAAAATCTCTGCCATATTCGTCAGTTTCCAGTAAACTTACGCCGTTTAAGATTTTGGTTGATCCTAGCAGAGCCAGTTATCTTAATGGGGTTAGTAATTTTGAGCAGCAAAATTGTTTTTAGTAAAGAATATCACTTGGAATACATGTTGATTCCAACGTTGATTTGGTCTGCTTTTCGACTGGGACAACCGGGTGCAACGTTATTCAATTTTATTGTGGCTGCCATTGCTGCCATTGCCACCGTCAATGGTAAAGGTGGTTTTGCCAGTGAAGATCTCAACCAATCTTTGGCGCAACTGCAATCATTTATTGGTGTGATTACACTCACGATTCTTGTGTTGACGGCAACCATCGTAGAACGAACACAAGCACAAACCAACCTGCGTTTAGCTTTTGCTGAATTAGCCACAACTAATGAAACTCTGGAAGTTCGAGTCCAGCAGAGAACTGAAGAATTAAATGAAAAGAATACGGCTCTCAAGCAAACTCTACAAACCCTCAAACAAACTCAATTACAGATGCTTCATAGTGAAAAAATGTCTGCATTGGGACAGATGGTGGCGGGGGTTGCTCATGAAATTAATAACCCAGTTAATTTTATTTATGGCAACTTAATTTATCTTTCTGAGTATGTTGAAAATTTGCTCGCAGCATTGCAAATTTATCAACAGCATTACCCTAACCCATCTCCAGCACTCCAAGTAGAACTGGATAAGCTGGAGGTGGATTTTTTACAATCAGATTTAACCAACATTCTTCAGTCCATGAAAGTCGGTACCGAACGCATTTCTACTATTGTGTTATCGTTGCGGAACTTCTCGCGCTTGGATGAAGAAGGATTGAAAGCGGTAGACATTCATGAGGGGATTGATAGTACCTTGGTGATTTTGCAATATCGTTTGCAAGCAACAGCTCACCGTCCACAAATTCAGGTTGTTAAAGAATATACTAGTTTGCCACTGATTGAATGCGATCCCGGCTCCCTCAATCAAGTTTTTATGAATCTTTTGAGCAATGCTATTGATGCATTAGAAGAATCTAACCAAGTACGTTCATTCCAAGAAATTTCAGTTAACCTCAATACCATCTGGATTCAGACTAGTCAAATTGATGCAAACCAAGTGATGATTGTGATTTCTGACAATGGAGTAGGCATTCCCCCAGAAATTTCCTCTAAATTATTCGATCCTTTCTTCACTACTAAATCAGTTGGCAAAGGTACTGGCTTGGGTTTGTTTATTAGTTATCAAATTGTAGCTGAGAAGCATGGCGGTAATCTTTGGTGTGAGTCCACAGTGGGACAAGGCACAAAATTTGCCATCGAGATTCCTGTGAAAGCTAAAAAGATTGGTTGAGTACTATATCAACTATTTTCTGCCCCGTTCTTGCATTTCTTGTTGGCGCATGGGCATAGCATCTATTTGTTCAAAAATTGCTGTTGCTTGGACTGGTGTAGTATCTTGGCGCTTGACACCACCATCTTTGCCCACCAAAATGACGCGAAAATTTCCTTTATCAATTCCAAAGCGATTTCGCAAATTTTCAGCGGAAGGCTCATCGATTGGCAGTCCGTTGGCATAGCTTTTATCTGTTGCTAAAACCCGAACAAGAATCAAATCCCTCTGTGTAAAATCGTCTTGGTGCTGGTCAAATAATTTTATTTGTTGCTGATAGTTATAGTTATCAACAGATGGTGCAAACACCAATAACACGCGATTTTGCCATTTTTGGGAACTGAGGTTAAATGAAAACATTTTAATGCCTGGATTGGTTGAATTTTTCACAGTACCAGCAATGTTCGCTGGCACTAGCATCAACGATGCGAGTAGTGTCACGGCGATTAATACCGAGTTATTTATTTGGAAAATTTTTACGAATTTCATCATTTCAAGGTATCATCATTAATTGAGTATTGAGTGTCTGTCAATTTATTGTAGAAGTTTGACGAGGCAGCCAGGATTTAACTTTCAATGAATGAAATCCTGGCTGCATTGTAAATTATGAATTATGTGTTCGTTGTCGCTCAATGGGTAGAGCTTCTCAAGTTGAATTGGAAATCATCATGAATCCCAAGACTTATAAAAAATTAGTTGTCAAACAGTTGAGCCGAAATTTTAGAGCTGCTGTTGATATTGTTGAAACTGATTTTCCCATACCTGCTGGCAATGAGGTTGTGGTGCGTAATCTTTATGCTGGAGTCAATGCTTCAGATGTCAATATTGCTGCGGGGGTATATTTTACAAATACACCACCATTCGATATCGGAGTTGAAGCTGCATCTGTTGTTGTTGCTGTTGGTGAAGATGTACAACATCTGCACATAGGCGACCATGTTATTACTTTGCAAATAGGAGGTGGATACCGCGAGTATTTTGCGGTTGATGCTACTCAAGTGATGCCTGTTCAACAAGCAACTCCAGAAATACTGACTGTTGTGGCTAGTGGTATGACTGCTGCCATTGGTTTAGAAGTTGTTGGAGAAGTCAAAAGCAGTGATGTAGTATTGGTAACAGCCGCAGCAGGTGGTACAGGTAGTTATGCTGTGCAACTGGCGTTGCTTGCAGGCGCTCATGTGATTGGAACGTGTCGATCGCACTCCAAAGTGGAATTTCTCAAGCAACTTGGCTGTCATCGAGCGATCGATTACTCTCAAGAAAATCTCGATGAAGTTCTCAAAAAAGAATATCCCCAAGGCATTGATTTAGTTTATGAATGCGTTGGTAGTGAGTTATTTGATATATGTGTTGATAACCTGGCACGGCGCGGTAGACTAGCGATCGTTGGATATATTTCTGAATATTTATCATCAGAACTAGAATTGGTAAACCGTCCAAGAATATACAACAAATTACTATGGAAATCAGCTTCATTACGTGGCTTTCTCTTCACTGACTATTTAGAATATCTACCAGAAAAACAGTCTCGATTGATGGAATTAATCTCAACAGGTAAAATTAAACCTGCTGTTGATTCAACAGAATTCAAAGGCGTTGAATCTATTGTTGACGCTGTAGAATATTTATATAGCGGTGAAAATCGCGGTAAAGTCATTGTTCGTTTTTAACAAAAATTATCAGGTTATTAACTGTGACTGTTGATTGTTGACGGTTCACAGTTAACAGTCAACGCTTCAAGCGGAATAATTTATTCTTTTGAGTTCGCTAAAGATAATTAAAAATGAAAGGATTGGGGACTTAAAGACAATGAAATTGAGCCTTAATGCACCATCCATGCGGCGGTGCGTTAGGCGCTAAGTAGTTATTTCGTGACCAATCATATCGAAAATATGCGCCTAATACACCCTACATTAATTTTATTTTCTATAAATAACCTTTGAAGGTAAGGGTACTCCTAGAGAATGTTTAAAAAGTATTGGGTGAATAGAATTCGCTACTACACAAAACTTAGTCCACCTGCGTTGACTAACACCAAATCAAGATTTTCAAACCCACGTAGGTGGGTTTCGTCTGTGTAGCCGTGATTTCCAATTGCCCGGTGGGGGTAGTTGAGTTTTGAATAACGTGATATTATTACGTCGCAATTGCCTTCAAAATTGCGAATCTTCGGTGAAATCTGAATATTATTCTCAATGTTAAGCGACAATCAATACTGGGTTTAAATATAAAGGAGTGCAGCTATGCCAACAATTCATTTGATCGATGGGGAAAAGGGAGGGGTAGGCAAGTCTCTAGTCGCTAGAACAATGATTCAGTATTGCCTGGATAAGAATATGCCGTTTATACCAATAGAAACCGATAGATCAAATCCAGATGTGGCCGGGGTGTATAAGGGTATATGTCAGTATGCAGTGTTTACAGAAGATGAGAGACAAGCTGACAAGGCAGATAAAATCTTTGAGATTGCAATGAATAAGACAGTGATTGCTAATCTAGCAGCACAATCTCATAGGGCAGTCAAGGAATGGATTGAGAAAAATCAGTTAATTGAACTGGGAGAATCACAAGGAGTATATTTTTGTAAATGGTTTGTTTCAACAGGAGGATATGACAGCTTAAATTTATTTAAGCAATCTGTAAATAGCTATGCTGGCAAAGTTCCTCATATATTAGTCAGAAATTTAGGCTTATGCGAGGATTGGGAACATGTAAATTCTGACGCGACAATACAAGAAGTAGTGAAAAAATATAATATTAAGGCTATAGATTTTCCCAAACTTGCATATAAAGAAAGAAATATTATAGACCAGCATAGATTAACATTTGCCGATGCAAGACAGTATAAAGAATTTGGAATAATTAGCAAACAAAGAGTGGTGAATTTTCTCAAGCTAGCCTACGCTGCTTTTGAAACCGTTGGTATATGGTATGAAGAAGTTAAATAAAGTTAGCTGAAAAAGTCTTTTTGTGAAGGCAGGGAATAGAGTTGAGGGAATAGGGAATAGTTTTATCCCTATTTTTTCTAATTTATTGTGTTGTTAGAAATTGTAAATGCAAGGTTTTTAAACTTAAATATTACTTAAGCTACCTTTGCCGTTAGTTATTATTGGGGTGGATTCGTTAGTGGAAATCGCTACAACTGAAGGAGCTTGTGTAATAGATTTTTTGCTCTTACTCCGGTTTCGATTAGAACCACCTGCTTTTAAATACTCTATACTATTTCTGCCGTAGATACTTGCGACTGCACTCAGCATCCTCTCAGATAGTTCCGAAAGCCCTTTGTCTTTGAGATCCATTGTCTTACGAGATTCATCAAGATTAGACAAAAGGGTATTATGGGCTTCTAGCGTAGCACGTGTATCATCAATGTAGCGACTGTAAGCTTCAATTGTTAATCCGTGCCCTAAATCTAGATTTTCATTAATGGATTTAAGCAAGGCGAGACGACGTTGGGCTTTGTCCAGAGCAGCAGAACCGCGAGTTTTTACAGACATGGAAAATATTTCTTGAATAGTTATGTTTTCAAGATAGTGGAATGCCTTTATGCGTGATAAGAGTAGTTTTGAGGATTTGATTAAGAGTTAAAATTGAGAGTTTTTCTGTATTTTTACTCATTAATCTGTTTATTTGTGTTGGTTGTTTTAGTATAAATACAATCTGTGATGTGAAGGCGATCGCCAAAGTCGCAAATGTAGTGTCCAAAGTCGCAAATGTAGTGTCCAAAGTCGCAAATGTAGTGCCCGAAGTCGCAAATGTAGTGTCCAAAGTCGCAAATGTAGTGTCCAAAGTCGCAAATGTAGTGTCCGAAGTCGCAAATGTAGTGCCCGAAGTCGCAAATGTAGTGTCCAAAGTCGCAAATGTAGTGCCCGAAGTCGCAAATGTAGTGTCCGAAGTCGCAAATGTAGTGCCCGAAGTCGCAAATGTAGTGTCCGAAGTCGCAAATACGTAGGCGTAGCCAGCCTTAAGCATCGCTTGTTTTGAACAAGTAAGCGATATTCTGCATTTTGGACATTCCCAAAAGCGATCGCTAATTTTATGATTGCAATATAGACATAGACTTGTAGCAGCTTGTCGTTACATATCGTTTGTTATAAAAAAGTGAGTGCGATCGCAAAAATACTCGGCTGCTGGCTCGTATTACAACCCCAGCCAACCTCTTAAAGATTTTTCTAACAGTTCAGCATTAGCATCAGCTAACTTACCGATCGCTTTTACAACTAAGCTTTGATGTACTGTGTATAAACCTCTCTTAACTGCTGTAGGCACGTTTAGTCCTGCTGCTGACCATTCAGACAAGACAAACTCACCTTCTAGTAATGCCCCGGTTTTGCTTGTCAAAGGCGTGATTAGGATGTCTTGAGAAACGTGTGGCGCACTGACTACAACGGCAGGTCTAACTTTTGAAATGGACAAATCTGAAAAGGGATACTTAACCAAAATGATGTCATTTTTAGAGTAATTGGGCATAGACATCATCCTCAGGGTTATCCCAAACTGATGAGAGTGATGTTTGACTAGCTTGAAGCCAAAATTCAGTTTCATCGTCAGGAATCAGAGTCACTAACACTCTTGTACCTTCTGGTAATTCTGCTGACTCCAACAGTTCGATTTTTCCTTGTCGAACAGTAGCCCAAAGTGTTTTTAGCATATCTGTTTTATCAATAGTCATGCTTTGATTTTATGCTTTGATGGCTAAAAGAGCGATCGCTTTGCAGAAAACCAACCTCAAAAATTCAAAAATAAAGCGTAGACGCGTAGCGGCTTGTCGTTAGACATCGCTTGTTGTAGAAGAGTGGTGCCATTTGCATAATTTTGGGGAATACTAAGAAAGCCCAATCAGTTGAAATAGCTTTTATGTCTACTGCTTTAGCAGCTGAAACTTTAATTCCACTTACTGTCCTAGAACGTAAAGCTTTAATTTTACATCATGCTTCCTTAATTGATGTAATTCACATTGCCGATAAAGATTTGCATAAAGCATATAAGTATGCAAAAGTTATTTCTTCAATAGCACCTGCTTATTTTGAATATCAAATTGCACAAAACAAACAGAATGGCTCTGTTTTAGAGTTGAATATACAATCTGAGTTAATTAGCATTAAAACTGATAAATTTGCGAATGATTTTATTGACTGGCTAAAAGCAGACTTTGAAAATAAAAGTGCAATAATTGACCATTATCCTAACCCAAAAAATCTTTTTGAACTATGTGGAGCAAAATTGCTGGTAACTAGCAACTCAGTAACAAGGAGCCTTAGCACAACAATGGGAAGTCTCTGGGAAAAAATATCTAATATAAGTCCTTATATTATTAACCCAGAATTGGAATTTGGAATTAAAATTACTGGTATTGATATTATTATTTTTTCAGAAGAAACGGTTAAATTTGCACAATTAAAAACTCTAAAAGGTACATTAACTGGTTCTCAAGCGCCTAGAGCCAAAAAAGAATTAAGTATTCATCAAAACCCTTTATTTATAGCAGCTTTTAATTTAGGTCAGTGGACATTTAACGATCCGAACATTCCTCGCATTGCTGGTAAAGCATTTTGGGAGCAAATTCACATGGATTATAACCTTGTTGAAAGCAATGTCAGAAATATGTTACAGAAAATTGATCGGGCTTTTACTGAGTTAGCTGCAAAGTAAATTTTATAAATCAAACAGCGACAGTTGTTGAGCCATCTCTTTGCCTTTTAGCCTATTTCCTTGAATCAAGTTAAAAAGATAAGTACCAATTTCTTTTGCAAGTAGTACTGGTACTGCATTACCAATTTGCTTATATTTAGAAGTTACCGAACCATAAAAAATCCAATCATCAGGAAAAGTTTGGATTCTTGCAGACTCGCGTATACTTAAAGAACGCAATTCCACTGGATGACACATATCTGTAGCTTTTTGGTGTGGACTTGTTGTGATTGTTGGTGAAGGTTTATCCCAAGACAATCTTCTATAAAAACCGACTTTTCCACCTCCTGAGTTATAAGCACCTCCCATAGCTTCTTTTTTTAATTCTTCTGGCAAATGTCTCCAGTTTTGTCCTGATTCCAATAATCTTAAAAATTTCAAACGATTTTCGGAATAAGCGATAAACTCCGGTTCTGGATCTACTAAATTTATTAAAGCGTCTCTTAAAGTCAGCCATTTGGGTAAATTTTTACCATCTTTACTATATTTAGCAATAGGGAATGTAGCTCCTTCTTGATCTCTAGAACCAATAAAAATTACACGCTCTCTGTTTTGGGGAACACCGTAATCTGCTGCTTCTAAAAGGTTATAAATCACGTAATAACCGAGTTCCCTCATTTCTGCTAATACCACTCTTAATGCAGCGCCAGCTATTTCATCAGGTTCTAAAGGTGCATAATCTTTTCCGCGTTGGTTAATTGGCCTGTGACGAAGAGGAGCAGACAGCAAACCTCTGACATTTTCCATTAAGAAAAAACGAGGTTGAACTTCTTTAACAATGCGGATAAAGTCCATAAACAAACTACCACGAGGGTCTATTACTGAACCTCTTTTGCCTGCGGTACTAAATGGCTGACAAGGTGGACCACCTGTTATTAAGTCTACCTCCCCAGGACGTAAGGCTCTACCTAAATCTAAAACTCTTCCTCCTTCCTCAAGTAATTCTTGGGAAGTGACTTTTTCTATTTCTCTAGGAACAGCACTTTCTTGCAATAATGGTCTATTAATAAGAATCGTTTTTGTAGCATCAGGGTCTTTTTCTACTATACTTACTGTATGAAATCCAGCTTGTTCCATACCTAAGTCTAAACCAAAACCCCCTGTAAATAAGGAAATAGAAATAGCTTTACCATCTATCATCGTGATTGCTCCCAAGCAATTATTGTCATAAATCATAGTATATTTATACTATGATTTATGACTTGCTCATATTCTTCTTTATGGCTTTGCAAAGCATCCCAAAGTTCAACTTTTTGCTGAAGATTTAGCCAAAGTCTAGGGCCATTTCCTAAACCTTTACCAAGACGTATTGCTATATCTGCTGTAATTGCTCTTTGACCATTAATAATTTCCTGAACTGTTTGATGAAATACTCCCAAAATTTCTTTAAAATTCGCGGTAGTAATCTCTAAATCATCTAAAATATCTGCAATTACTTCGCCAGGAGGTATTGGCCTTACTAATCTATCATCAGTAATATCTTGCCAATTATCCATAATTTTAAATCTTACCAAATTCTGCCCAAATTTAAGACAAAACCCTTTAAAACATCCTCCCCTGATAACGTTGCAGGAGAATCTAGTACCTCAACCTTTTGCCCTTGTCTATAAATCTCAACTTGTCGAGATTTGCGATTAATTAACAAACCTAAACGCACACCATTATCTAAATATTCCCTCATCTTATCTTGTGCAATCTTCAAACTATCACTTGGGGATAGTAACTCAATTACAAAATCAGGGCAGATAGGGGGAAACTTTTCTTTTTGTTCAGCAGTTAAAGCATCCCACCTTTCTAATTTTATCCAAGCAGCATCAGGGGAACGGTCTGCACCATTAGGTAATTTAAAGCAAGTAGAAGAATCAAAGGCTATGCCAGTACCATCAGCATCAGTCCAATTCATTAATTGTTGAGTGATTCTTGCATTTTTATTTCCAGTTTCTCCGCCCGTGGGTGGCATAATTATTAATTCTCCAGTTGCAGTCCGTTCAAATTTCAAGTCACGGTTTGCCTGACATATTTGAAAAAATTGCTCATCTGTGAGTTCCAATACTGGTTTAAGGTTGACGGTTAAAGCATTCATAGTGCTATGCCAGATTTGAAAGATTAAGGCAGGCGTATTGCCTGCCTACAATGACTATTCTATTCCTTCAATCCGGTCTTCAACTTCTTGGTACAACTGGCGTAGGCGATCTAAATTCTCCTCGCTAGTCTCCCAATAACCGCGTCCATTAACTTCCAACAAAGTTGATACAACCTTGCGGAAAGAATGAGGATTAAGGTTCATCAAACGTTTCTGCATTTCTTCATCTTTGATGAACGTTTCGTTAGTATCCTCGTAAATCCAGTTATCCACAGCGCCGGCTGTTGCACTCCAACCCATTGTATTTACCAATCGTTTGGAGAGTTCGCGCACACCTTCATAACCGTGATTCAGCATCCCCTCATACCATTTGGGATTTAACAATTTGGTACGGGCATCTAAGCGCACGGTTTCTGATAATGTCCGCACTTGGGCGTTGGCTGTGGTGGTGTCTGCAATATAAGATGCTGGTTTTTTACCATCGCCACGCAGACTTGCGACTAACTTGGTGGGATCGGAGTCGAAGTAGTGAGAAACGTCCGTCAAGCTGATTTCCGAAGAATCCAAATTTTGGAAAGTCACTTCCGCAGTTTTCAATGTACTTTCAAAAATCTGCCGCGATTCGTCCATGATACCTGGATTATCGGAGTTGAAAGCAAAAGATTTGCGGTTGAGATACATTTCTTGCAACTCGGCTTCGCTTTCCCAAGTGCTGTTTTCCACTGCTAAGTTAATATTCGAGGAATAAGAACCAGAAGCGTTGGAGAAAACGCGGGTTGCTGCTTGACGCAAGTTAACCCCCATTTCTTCAGCTTGTTGCAAGGCGTGTTTGCGAACAAAGTTCATTTCCAAGGGTTCATTGGCCTCAGCAGCCATTTTCACTGCTTGGTCTAGCAGGTTCATTTGGTTGATGAACAAGTCGCGGAATACACCAGAACAGTTAATTACAACATCAATTCTGGGGCGTCCCAACTCTTCTAAGGGTATCAATTCCAACTTGTTCACCCGTCCCAAGGTATCGGGAACTGGACGCACGCCCACCATCCACATAATTTGGGCTAGGGATTCACCGTAAGTTTTGATGTTATCGGTTCCCCAAAGGACGCAGGCGATGGTTTCTGGCCATTTTCCAGCGTTTTCTGACTTGTTACGCGCCAACAGCCTGTCTACGACGATTTTGGCTGATTGGACTGCGGCGGTTGTGGGGATGGATTGCGGATCTAGGGCGTGAATATTTTTACCCGTAGGCAAGACATCCGGGTTGCGGATGGGATCGCCGCCAGGGCCGGGTAGGACGTACTCGCCTTCTAAGCCTTTGAGTAATGCTCCCAGTTCGTTATCGGCACAAACTTGCTGGAGACAGAATTCCAAATACTCAAATAATGGTTTTAGTGTGGCGGTGTCAACTTTGGGATAGCCTGCTTTATGTAACGCTTCTACCCAAGGTTCTTTTTTGCCCATATTGAAGAAATTCAACCGGGAAACCAGAGAAACTCGCCCATCAGCGTCGGTTTTCTCTTGAACAAGGGCACTAACAGCAGCACGGGTGGCTAAGGTGATGTCTTGCAATAGTTGGACATCTTCTAAAACGCCTTTGTCGCTATTTTGGTAAATATGGTCAATATTGCGGCCGATGCTGTTAGCGATAATTCTAGGTAAGCTGACAATTTCTTCTTCTGGACGGTCTAGGTTGGCGATGTTCACCAGAGTTGCTACGGCTTCTTCTGCGGTTGGCGGTTTGCCAATGACGTGCAAGCCACAAGGTAACAACCGAGACTCAATTTCCATCAACTTGCGGTAGACGATGCCTACAATATTATCCCGTTCTTCGGCGCTCATTTCTTTGGCGTCGGTTTCTGGCAGGTTAATATCTTTATCCAAGTTGACGATGCGGCATTTGTCCATGATGGAGTTGACAATGGGAATCCCGCGTCCACTGTCTTTTAAGGTTTGGTAAGAAGCAATTAATTCGCTCAGTTCCTTCAAACCTTTATACAAACCTGCATTTTCCGCCGGTGGTGTCAAGTAAGAAATAGTTTCGGCGTAACCCCGACGTTTGGCAATTGTCGCTTCACTGGGATTATTGGCTGCGTAATAATACAGGTTGGGTATGGAACCAATTAAGTTATCTGGATAACATTCTCCAGACATACCCATTTGCTTACCCGGCATGAATTCTAAGGAACCGTGAGTACCAAAGTGCAATACGGCGTCAGCTTGCCAAACTTGCTCTAGATAGGTGTAGTAAGCAGCAAAACCGTGATGGGGACTAGCGGAACGGGAGAACAACAGCCGCATGGGGTCGCCTTCGTAACCAAAGGTGGGTTGCACACCGATGAAGACGTTACCGAATTGCTTACCATAAATCAACAGGTTTTGTCCATCGCTATTGAGATGTCCGGGAGGTGGCCCCCAGTTTTCTTCGAGGCGTTGCGAATAGGGGGTGAGTGCCTCATATTCTGGCACAGACATTTTGTAGGCGATGTTCAATTCCGGGCTGGCGTACTGTGCTTGGGCGTCGTGGATGACTTCCTGCATCAGTGCTTCGGCTGATTCTGGCAATTCTGGCAGGTCGTAGCCGTTATTTTTTAGGGCTTTCATCACTTCGTAGATGGAACCGAACACATCTAAGTAAGCGGCGGTTCCCACGTTGCCTTTATCTGGCGGGAAGCTGAAAACGGTGATGGCGACTTTTTTATTGAGCTTTGGTTTGCGGCGGAGGTTAGCCCATTTTAATGCTCTTTGGGCTACGGCTTCCATGCGGTCTTGGAGAGCGATCGCCTTCCCAGTCGCCCCATCTCTACCAGATAAGATAATCGGCTCAATTGCCCCATCCAATTCGGGAATGGCAATTTGCAAAGCTACTTGAATCGGGTGCAAGCCTAAATCGCTATCCATCCACTCTTCTGTGGTTTGGAACACTAACGGCAATGCCACCATGTAAGGACGGTTCAAGCGTTTGAGCGATTCAATTGCTTTGGGATGGTCTTGTCTGGCTGGACCGCCCACTAAAGCGAAACCAGTCAGCGAAATCACTGCATCTACTAACTGGGTGTTGGTAGTGGGTTCGTAGAAATAAGCATCCACAGGCTTAGAGAAATCCAAACCACCAGCAAACACAGGCAATACCCGTGCCCCTAGCGCTTCCAATTCCTGCACCATTGCTACATAATGGGCATCATCCCCTGTCACTAGGTGAGTGCGCTGCAATACCAACCCAATACAGGGAGCTAGGGGATCTTTGAGATCGTTAGAGATATCCTTACGGGCTGTGTACCAATTCAGGTACTCTCTTACATCCTCAAACATACTGGGAGCCAAAGGATGCCAAATTCCCATATCGGGATAAACCACTGGCTCTTGATATGTACGAGGTGTAATATTTTGTTTCTCTAAACCTTTAAATACATATTTATCAGCTAGCATCAGTAAGAAGTTTTCCAGATTTTCTGGAGAACCACCTAACCAATACTGAAAGCTGAGCATGAAATTTCGTGCGTCCTGTGCTTTGTCCATTGGCAGGAACTTTAGCACTTGGGGTAGCGTTCGCAAAAGCTTGAGCATCCCATCTTGGAATCCCGCACCGGATTTTTCCTTGCGTTTCCGCATGAATTGGGCGATCGCACTTTTTGACTGACCCAACTGTGCCAGAGAAAAGCTACCCATTTTATTCAGGCGCATAACTTCTGGCATCGAGGGAAAGACAACGGCAACATCCAGGCGATCGCGATGTGGTTCAACTGCTGTTACTACTTTTTGTGCTAAGTCTTCGATAAAAATCAGGGAGGCTATAAATATATTGGCACTCTCCATATCCCTCTGGAACTCCTTATAGTTCTCTGGATCTCGGAGTTCCTCAATTAAGTAACCACTGATTTCAATCGCCAGTTCTTCGTGAAGCGCGTTAATCGACCGCACCGCTTGTGACAATGCACTCTGGTACTGGGACTCAAGCACGACATAGACCACCTTGATTAAATTACGTCCGCGTAAGTTATCAGGCGCAATATGTCTAATCGTGGACTTGACGTGGGTGAACATGCTTCCTCGGCTCCTTTGATGCGTGTTCTCTACTGGAAGTTCATTAGCGGCTGATACCGCAAAAGTTGACTTCGTTATTATTGGGCAATATGAGTTTTTTATCAGAAAATGCTTGCCCAGTGGGCATTTTATCGCTTATCTGACACAATTCGATATAAAAAAAGAAATATTTATTAACCTATATTGACAAATAATTAAAGTAATTACTCTTATTTATGTAAAATATCGGTTACATTTTTATTTAACTATTGAGTTATAAAGTTTAATATACTATTACTTTAGCCAGGGGAGCAATGGCTAAAACAAATCAATATGGGGGAGTCACCGATACGGTTAGGGGAAAGGGGAAAGGGGAAAGGTTAAAGGGCAAAGGGCAAAGGGCAAAGGGCAAAGGGCAAAGGGCAAAGGGCAAAGGTTAAAGGGCAAAGGTTAAAGGGCAAAGGGCAAAGGGCAAAGTGCAAAGGGCAAAGGGCAAAGGTTTCAAATACATCCTTTACCCCTTACCCCTTAACCTTTTCCCCTTAACCGACAAGTATTGGGTCAAGGTGTGGTTTTAGACATAGCCTTGAGATTGATACCACAACACAGTATCTTTCAATGTATCCGTGAAAGGGCGAAACCTTACTCCCAACTCTCCTTCGGCTTTGGCGGAACTTAAGTGAGCTTTTTCCAACAAAGTTTGCACGCCAGCCAGTGGCATGGGGTTGACTCCACCAATCAAACCCGTCCAGGTTTCCAATAACCATGCAATTGAAAGTGCCAGCCAATCAGGAATTTCCATTTTGGGAGCTTTTACCCCTGAAATTGCTTCCAGTTCCAAGGCAATATCTTTCATAGTTTTCAGTGGCCCCGCTACAATGTAACGCTCACCCCGTTTTCCTCGTTCGGCAGCGCTAACCATAGCCATTGCCACATCCCGAACATCAGTCAATGAAGCACCACCATCAACCGTCCCTGGTAGCTTACTTGCCAATAAATCCAACACCAGTTGTCCCGCAGAAGTTGGTGCTGCATCCCCAGGGCCCATCATCCAACCAGGCAAAATCATCACCACATCCATACGGCTAGTTTCCAAAAACCGATAAATTTCTTGTTCCGCCAAAACTTTTGTTTTGAAATAAAGGTTCTTTTGGGCAAATTGATTGTAAGGAGATGTTTCGCTGGCAGCCTGATGTGGGTAAGTTTGAATCACCCCACTGGATGAAGTGAAAACTGTTCGCGGTACTTTTTGTGCCTCTGCTGCTTGCAAAAGCTGGATTGTGGCATCAATGTTAATACGCTTCATCTTTTCCCAATGACTACCTGGCTGGTAATACTCTCGAAAAAATGCTGCGGTGTGAAATACCACATCTACTCCCTTTAATGCTTGAGCAAAGGCAGGCACATTCTCCATATCACCCTGAATAAATTCAATTGGGGTGTTTCCCAAAAAGCGTTTAGCTTTATCAATAGATCGAACCAACCCCTTGACTTGCCATCCTTGGGATACTAGCAATTGACAAAGATTACTACCCAGCAAACCTGTTGCTCCAGTCACAAACGCTGTTTTGCCACTCATGATAGTTATGTCCTGGCGATCGTATTTCTTGTAGATTTAGTCCGAACTTTGTTAATGTGAGCTATTACTCACATCCATATTTGCAAGTATATGAGCAAAAACTCACATCGTCAATCTCCAGGCAATAAAACAGCGAACTCACCCATTTCCGAGAAAAGCCGCCGCAGTCCTTCGGGTGAACGTGGTTTGCGACGGCGGGATTTAATTCTCGACACTGCCGCAGATTTATTGGCCGAGGGAGGGCCAGAGGCTATCAACACCAATGCCTTAGCCGAACGAGCTGGTATTTCAGTTGGTTCGGTGTACCAGTATTTCTCTAACAAAGAAGCAATTTTAACTGCCTTGGGGGAGCGATATATGCAGCAATTGGGTAGTAATACGGTGGCTGCTCTGCAACAGGATGTGTCAGGTCTGGATTTTGCTACTATAATCGATCGCGTGATTGACCCTATGATTGCCTTTGAACGCAAATACCCTGCCTTTAGACATCTCAATGCTGGGCAGTCAGAGGAAGGAACCCTAGCACAAGCGACTCAAAAAGTCGATCGCGAGATACTGGCCACCATCTACGATTTAGTTATAAGGATTTCTCCGGATCTCAACCCCATCCAAAGCTGGCAAATTGCACGGATGATGAAAGCTCTGTATAAAGGTATGAGTTATCTGATACAGCAGGAAAAAGAAATTACCAAGGATGGTGGAGATATTGATAATATGATTAGCGACATGAAACGAATGATGGCAGATTATTTAGAACATCATTTGGATTGTTTGTAAATTTCTATTCTCTACCTACCTCTAAACATATGTTTTTCTACCATCATTTAGTCAAACCTTTATAACAGTTAGAATATAACGTGCGTGTCGCTCCTTCAGGATGTTATTATGACTCGCTTTTACCGATTCATGCTCAATTTTGGTATTTTTGTTGCACTGGCCTGCTTTTTTATCGCTTCACCGACATATGCATTATCTACATCTGACACCGGAATTATAGAAGGCGACTTATTCAAGCTAGGTGTAGAAAAAATGCAGCACGGCAGTTACTTTGAAGCTATTGAAAATTTTACTAAGGTAATTAACCTCAAACATGATTTTTCTTCAGCTTATAGTAATCGTTGTCTTGCTTATCTGGAATTAGGGAATTATCACAATGCCATCGACGATTGCAATCAAGCTCTAAAGTATACACCTAACAACGTAGAAGCACATCTTAATCGAGGACTAGCATACTACAGACAAGGGGACTATGAAGCGGCGATCGCTGACGATAATCAAGTTATTGCACTTACACCTCATGATTTCAGAGCCTACTATAACCGAGGCATAGCTCATGGAATGTTGGGTAATCACCAACAAGCCATATTAGATTACAACTTAGCAATTACTAATATTCCCCAATCATCCAGTTTCCTAAAAGCGGATGTTTACAATGACCGGGGATTAGCTCATTTTGAGTTGTCAGACTTAAAAGCAGCTATGCTCGACTTTTCCCAAGCCATTGAACTCAATCAAAATGACTACAGAGCTTACTATAATCGGGGTTGTGCTTGTGGTGGAAGCGGCAATAACTCTTGTGCTGTTAGGGATTTTACTGAGTCACTCAAGCTCAACCCAACTAATGCGATGGCTTATCTCAATCGCGGTATAGCTTACCATCAACTCGGCCGCGAACAAGCAGCAATTACAGATTTACGAAAAGCCATCCTACACTTTACCGAGCAACGAGAAACTACAATCTATGAAAAAGCGTTGTTTTTACTGAAAAATTTACAGCAACAACTCTCATCGTTATCAGACATTGCTTTCATCAATTAAGAGAGAGGATCGAAATCCTCGCCGCCTAAAGCCGGGGGATGAGTTAACTAGTAGCCAACTTGGCTATTTAAAGGGGAAAGGGACTCATGTTTTTTATCCCTTCCCCTTTTCCCTTTAACCTTTACCCAACCTCCACCTAAAATTTTTGGATTAGTACACTACTAGTGTTGGTTTTGAAATCCCTTACTATTACCGTAATACACAGTCTTGAAGTCTATTTGATTTGTGCCATACTCATAAAGAGTATAAGTTGCTTGTCCTGGTGTGCGTCCCACGTTACCTACTCCAATTACTTGACGCGGTGTTACGATATCAGTTTGATGGGACTCTTGGCGATCGAGAGTAATTAGTCCTGTTTTAATAGAACCAGTTTGTAATTGATACTGAAAAGCTAAACCAGAACGTCCACAAAACAAATTATTTGCTTGCATCCGTGACAATCTATCAAGCATTTGAATTGGGGGAGTTTCTGGAGTTAGTTCATCGTTTACACCCACCGTTGAACCGTGGATTAACAAACAATCTAATTCAAAAAAACCAAAATCGAGCGATCGCAACCATTGTAGAGTTTGTTGAGAAACACTATCCCACAGTAGTTTTACGGTATCACCCCCATATTTTGCTATGAGTTCAGGAGCATCCCCAGTGGGCCCTAGACCATGCAAAATCAAACTCTGTTCTTCCCACCATCCCTTACAAATTAAGGGTTCTAATTCTCCTCGACGTGGGTTTAACACCCGTTCTACTAACTTCTCGGTTTCTGGTCTTGGCCCTACCAAATCACCTAAAATATACAATGCTTCTACGCTATTACCCTGACGTTTAATATCCGCTATGACAGCTTCATAAGCTGCCAAGTTACCTTCTATTCCACTTAAAATTGCCCATTTATTCATAGTTATTTTTTTCAACGCAGAGGAACGCAAAGGAAGAGGAGGAGGTGAGAGATTACCTTGTGCAAACATGAGTTGGGTCATCTGCTCGTTCTGCATATTCCAACCCATGCGCTAAACGCCAAGCAAAAATTTTAGGTAAACCTTTTTCTATGATTGCTGCACAGGTTTTTTGATAATCGTAAGCTACTTCTTGGAGTTTGATCTCTTTAGTATCTGTATCGTAAATTACATAAGTCGCATTCGGCCGTCCATGTCGGGGTTCTCCCACTGAACCTACATTTACAATTCGCTTGAGAGGAGATGTAAAATTAATTTTTTCCGCTTTGTCTCCTTTTCCAACACGAATTTGTAACTGTCCAGCATCAAGAGTTCGGGCGTAAGGCATATGAGTATGACCACAAAAAAGCACATCTGCATTCGTGGAAAGTACGCGTTCTAGGGCTACAAAAGCGTCTAATTCAGGTAATAAATACTCATGGTTGCTGTGAGGACTACCGTGAACAAAAGCTAAATTCCCTTCTTGAAGTGAGTATGGTAATTGAGCTAAAAATTCACGGTTTTCTGGGTGAATTTCTTTATTAGTCCATTCATGAGCCTGTATTCCTCTTTTTTCTGCTAATAACGAGGGATAGCTACAATCGCAGGCGTTCAAACCTTCCACAATGTCTTCATCCCAACAGCCGACGCAGGTAGGAATATCTAAAGCACGAATTTGGCTAATGACTGCATTAGGATGCGGCCCATATCCTACTAAATCACCAACACAGAAAATTTTTTCAGCTTTTTGCTCTTCTATATCTAACAATACAGCATTCAAAGCTTCGTAATTGCCATGAATACATGAAATGACGGCTATTTTCACACTGGTTCCCCTTCTAATAAAATCTCTTTTACTTGTCGTTGGTATTGCACAATCGCAGCGTCAGATAAACAGCAATGTGATAATGTTTGCTTTAAAGCTCCTTCATCCAAGTTTTTTCCTACCACTTCTACTCCGCTAAAACGCTGGGGTCTACCTTCCAAATAGCGTGGTAAGTCTAATTCCAAAAAGTCTGTTTGCGGAACACCAGCAACAAAATCACAGTAAAGTGACCTACCATCGTTAACATCAAAAATGCCTTTGGCGCGGGTGACAATACCGTAAGCACCGTGGGTGATTTCGTACCAAAAATCTTCCAGACTATTTTCGTCAATTACTTGACCGCTACTTACCGCCCGCCATAAAGTTTCAGCAATAGTGGCTTGGGTTGGTGCGCCGCGTACAATCTCGTTCGCCCAAGGGTGATATTCGGAGTCTTTGAGGTCAGGTGGTAAAACTGCTACAGTACGGTAAGTTAAATTATCTATGATTTGGGCGATCGCCAAAGGCAAGGCATGGCCCATCGCTCCCAATTCTAGGTAAAATCCTAATTCAATGTAAACTGCTTCTGCTTTAGGTATTTGGTTGAAGAACTCAGCTTCTTGAGTATCACAAAAAACTTGTATACCAGGAAATTCAGTAGCTATGCGAGTTTGGTCAATGGGAACAGTCCCAGTACCAGGGCTAAAGTAAATTAGTTTGTCAACAGAGGTAATATTTCGTATCTGCTCACAAATCCAGGTAGTTTTTCCCGCCCCAGATGAACCAGCGACAAAAGTAACAATTGGTATCGGCATAAGTATATTTGAATGCTATTAACTAACACCAATTCAAAATTTAGACATTAAGAATACCGACAAAAAAACGATTTCGGAGCGTATATCTGTGGCATTCTTTTTTGAAATTGGTACAATTTTGGCATTATTTAAAGTTAGTTAATCATACCAAACATTCAAGAAGTTGTGTGTAAATTTGACTATTATTCAACTGCCTGCCAATAAAAACTACTTGATTTTTAGGTGGAGTACGCCATTCATCTGCATGTAAGTTGTAACGAGGACCGCTCAACTGAAAAACATGACGCAATTGACTATCACTAAACCATAAAATACCCTTGGCTCGAAATACCTCCTGTGGCATTTCTTCTGTGAGAAAATTCTCGAATTTATGAACATCAAAAGGGCGATCGCTTTCAAAAGAAATCGAAACAAATCCATCATTCTCTAAATGATGCGAGTGATGGTCGTGATGATGGTCGTGGTCATGGTCATGATGATGGTGTTCGTGTTCGTGATGATGTTCTGCACCATCAGTAGTATAGTCATCTTTTGGAGTTAATCCCACACCTAAAATGAGCGGCAATGCCACTTCACCGTATTTGGTATGCAAAATTTTGGCACAATTTTTGACATCATTAATGAAATTTTCTATTTCCTCAAGTTTTTGTGGAATAACGAGGTCTGTTTTATTTAGAAGAATAATATCTCCATAGGTAATTTGTTTTAAAGCAGCTTCACTATGGAAGTATTCTTCGTTAAACGCCTCAGCATCTACTACAGTTAAAATGGAGTCGAGGTTTGTCAAATCTCTTAATTCTGTACCTAAAAAAGTTAAGATAATTGGCAGTGGATCGGCAACACCAGTGGTTTCAATAACTAAATAATCAATACGGTCTTCTCGTTCTAAAACTCGATAAACTGCATCAACTAAATTATCATTGATTGTGCAGCAGATACACCCGTTGGTCAGTTCGACCATATCTTGGTCTACTGAAATTAGCAATTGGCTATCTATGTTGATATCACCAAACTCATTCACGAGTACGGCAACTTTTAAATCTTGTTTATTTTTGAGAATTTGATTGAGTAGTGTTGTTTTACCACTACCTAAAAATCCGGTGATAATCGTAACAGGCATTCCTTGTTTAGAAATATCAAGACTGGGGTTTAAGGAACTGACCATATTTCAAAAGAATGAGAATCGTTATCATATTAGCGCAAAAAAAGTTTGATGGTGCAATCTGGATGAAATGAAATTTAGAGTTTCCTTAAAGCCTGTTCCTTGCCATAACAATCAACAGCTACTACAAGTAGTTAGCTTATGGTATGGATAGTTTGTACTATATTTTGAGAATTGTTGATTAGCGATCGCTTTACATCTAGTAGTCCGTCAAGCCAACTCTGCTCTTTAAAGGGTAAGGGGGAAATGGACTCATGTTTTGATTCTTTCCCCCTTCCCTTTTACCCTTTTCCCAGTCCAAACCCAGCAAAGTTGGTGTGACAGAGTACTAGCTATTCCCTTCTATATGATTATGGGTTAACCATTATCTCATTGATAACGGCAACCCATCAGTCACATCTACACATTAAAGCGGAATAACATTACATCCCCTTCCTGCACAGTATACTCTTTGCCTTCACTACGAACCAATCCTTTTTCCTTGGCGGCATTCATAGAACCAGTAGCTACCAAATCTTTGTAAGCCACGGTTTCAGCACGGATAAATCCCCTTTCAAAATCACTGTGAATTACCCCTGCGGCTTGAGGTGCAGACATTCCTGCATGAATTGTCCAAGCGCGGGTTTCTTTGGGGCCACAGGTGAAATATGTCCGTAGCCCTAAAAGAGTATAAGTAGCACGAATTAATGATTTCAAACCGCCTTCTTCCACACCTAAAGACGCCAGAAAATCAGCCTTATCTTCCTCTGGTAATTCCACCAATTCAGCTTCGACTTGAGCAGAAACTATGACAACTTGAGCATTTTCTGTTGCAGCAACTTGTCGCACTTTTTCCACAAACTCATTACCCGTTGCCAAATCATCTTCAGATACATTGGCAGCGTAGATAATTGGTTTATTAGTCAGCAGTCCTAATCCTTTAATAATCTCCGCTTCTTCTTCATTCAAACTCACCTGACGCACAGATTTACCTTCATTTAAAGCCGCAGCTAATTTTTCTAAAACTGTAACTTCAAAAGCAGCATCTTTGCTAGTACGAGCTTGCTTGCGAGTGCGGTCAATTCGTCGTTCAATTTGTGCTAAATCTGATAGACCCAGTTCTAAATTAATGATTTCAATATCTCGCACTGGGTCAACAGAACCAGCAACGTGGATAATATCATCATTTTCAAAACAGCGTACCACATGGACGATGGCATCAACTTCCCGAATGTGGGACAGAAATTGATTACCTAGTCCCTCACCTTGACTTGCACCTTTAACTAAACCGGCAATATCCACAAACTCCACACGTGCGGGGACAATTTGTGCCGAATTACCAATTTTAGCGAGAACATCTAACCGTTCATCCGGTACTGCGACAACGCCGACATTCGGTTCAATCGTGCAAAAAGGGAAATTAGCCGCCTCCGCTTTAGCATTAGCAACTACAGCATTAAATAAAGTAGATTTTCCGACGTTGGGAAGTCCGACAATTCCGGCTCTTAACATTTTGGATTTTAGATTTTGGATTTTGGATTATATTACCAAGGTAATTCAAACAGGTTCCGGTATGGTTTGGGGAATTGTTCCTGGAACAGTTTGAGGAATGGGAGCAGGGACAGTTTGAGGAATGGGAGCAGGAACTGGTTCTGGTACAGGTTCCGGTACAGGTTGGGGAATCGTTGGCCCTGGTACAGGTTCCGGACTCGGTAGCGGGTTCGGTTCAGGATTAGGAATTTGTGGTTCGTCGGGTATATAGATAGCACTAAGATTAGTCATCACCAGTGTAAATTTAGATGATTCAACCCTCCCAAACTAGATGACAACTCCAGCTGTTGACATCTGGCCAAAAGACTATACCCTTAAAAATTAGCCATTGGGTATGGTGATTGTTGACTGATGACTGATGACTTGAGAGTTATTTTTCTCCCATCTCCCTTGTCTCCCCATCCCCCCATCCCTCACTACTTCTCTTCCACCTCCGGTACTGGGTCATAACCCCCTGGATGAAATGGATGACAGCGCAAGATCCTTAGGGTTGCCATCCAGCTACCGCGGAATACTCCAAATCTTTCAATGGCTTGAATGGCATACATCGAACAAGTTGGTTGAAAACGACAACTTGGAGGGAATAATGGCGAGATAAACATTCGGTAGCCGCGAATCAGCCAAATGAATAATACTTTCATTGCAGTTACCTAAATCTTATAAATTAGTTATAGAGGTAAAAATATTCATCTTGTTGCATCTTTGTTAACTACATTTTTTGATTTCACCTCAATTTTAATATTATGGCTGCAAATTGCGCTGCCAGAGCCTACTGTAGCCATTGCTGCAATTTGGGTCTTATTCATCCTCGTGATTGCATGGGTGGTAAACCGCTTTGCTAATGGCGAGGCAGAAATTGTCAGGAAAATAGTTCACATCGGCACTGGTAATGTGATTTTACTGGCATGGTGGCTAAATATTCCCGCTAGCGTTGGAATTATAGCCTCGATTTTAGCAAGTGTAATTACTTTACTATCCTACCGATTTCCAATTCTGCCTGGTATTAATAGCGTTGGACGCCAAAGTTTAGGAACATTTTTTTACTCTCTGAGTTTCGGTATTTTAATTGCCTGGTTCTGGTATTTACAACAACCGCAATATGCAGCATTAGGCATTTTAGTGATGACTTGGGGAGATGGATTAGCAGCTTTAATTGGGCAGCGTTTTGGCAAACACAAGTACAAAGTTTCTGGTGTCCAAAAAAGTTGGGAAGGTTCTTTAACTATGATGTTTGTAAGCTATCTCATCACCAATTTGATTTTAATTGGCACTCAAGGAAACAGTTGGCAAGCTTGGTTAATATCGTTGTTTGTGGCTGTGGTGGCTACTGCTTTAGAAGCTTTTTCTTTTTTGGGTATTGACAATCTAACAGTTCCTTTGGGAAGTGCTGCTCTTGCCTTCTTTTTAAGTCAGTTGGTTTTTTAGTTACTTAATGTAAAAATAGGGAACAAAAAACAATTTAATTTATCTGTGGATGTGTGTTGGTAATGTGAAGTTGAAGCAAAAGTAAATAAATTTTTACTAAAAAAATATGGACGATCGGGGGCAACGTTACTACAAAAATGGCGAAATAGCTGTGCAGTAACAGCCTTGTTAGTTACGTGCCCAAATCTGGGTTGTGCTTGTAAATGGCGATCGCAAAAATAAACTGGGAATACTGAATTTAGGTATTTCGCGATTTCCTACCCTTTATGACAAACAACGATTATAAAACTTTAAACGTTCAAAATGTGGAAGAGTGTCAAAAACAGCTACAATTGACCCTCCAGTATCAAAAAATTTTGGGGAGAATCCTCGCGAAAATTCGGGCATCCATAAACCTAGAATCTTTGTGTTCAACTTCCTGCCAAGATATTTGTCGGCAATTGAAGATTGAGCGAGTGGCAATCTACCGATTTAATTCTGACTGGAGTGGTAGTTTTATCAATGGTTTTGGCTTTGCAGAACCACGCTGGAATACACTCAATTCTTTTGGACAAGACTTGGTGTGGCAAGATTCGTATTTGCAAGAAACTCAAGGAGGACGATATCGCAAAAATGAACCGTTTGCTGTGGCTGACATTTACGACGCTGGACACGCTCGTTGTCATATCGAGGTATTAGAACAGTTTGAAATTCGGGCTTACGCCATCGCGCCTATTTTCATCGGTGCCAAACTTTGGGGCTTACTAGCAGGCTATCAACACACCACAACCCGACAATGGCATCCTGAGGAAGTGGAATTTTTAGCTCAAGCCGCCAGCCATCTCGGCGTCGCCATGCAGCAGGCAGAAATTTTAGAACAAAGCAAACAACGCACAGCAGAATTGCAAGATGCGATCGCGCGACAACGTGCTTTGACGGAAGTGGTGGGAAATATTCGCTCCTCTGTGAACACCAAAATTATCCTCGATACTGCCTGTCAGGAAATCTGCAAACTCCTGAAATTAGAGCGGGCAGCGGTTTATCGCTTTAATGAAGACTGGAGTGGTGAATTTGTCAGCCAATTCGGTATGGTTGAGGCACAGTGGGATAGAACCAATCCATTTGGCAAAAATCTCGTTTGGCAAGACACCCACCTCCAAGACACTCAAGGTGGCCGCTATCGCAATAACGAAAGTTTTGCTGTGAACGACATTTATCAAGCTGGCCATTCACGGTGTCACATTGATATTTTGGAGCAATTTAAAATTCGGGCGTATGCCTTAGCGCCAATCTTTATCGGGCCAAAATTGTGGGGACTTATAGCAGCATATCAACACTCAGGGGTGCGTCAATGGGCAAATTATGAAGTTGAATTCCTGGGACAGGTGGGGGCACAGCTGGGAGTGGCAATTCAGCAAGCGGAAAATTTAAGCCAGTCGAAACAACAGGCCACAGCTTTAGAAAATTCCATTGCTCGCCAACGCGCACTCACGGAGGTCGTCGGTAAAATTCGCTCCTCTTTAGATATTGATTTAATTCTCAAGACTACTTGTCAGGAAGTGTGTAAACTACTACGAGTTGAGCGAGTCGGCGTTTATCGCTTTAATGAAGACTGGAGTGGCGAATTCGTCGGTCATTTCGGCATGGTAGAGGCACAGTGGGACAGCATCAATTTATTTGGCAAAAATCTCGTTTGGGAAGATACTTACCTCCAAGAAACCAAAGGCGGACGTTATCGCAATAACGAAAATTTTGCTGTCAACGATATCTACCAAGCCGGACACTCACGCTGTCACCTTGATATTTTGGAGCAATTCAAAATTCGTGCCTATGCCTTGACTCCAATTTTTGTGGGGCGGAATCTTTGGGGATTGTTGGCTGCTTATCAACATTCTGCACCGCGTCAGTGGGATGGTGTAGAGGTAGAATTTTTAGCACAGGTAGCCAGCCAACTCGGAGTAGCGATGCAAAGTTCCGAGATGGTGACCCAAATCCAAACCCGCGCTGATGAACTCCACAAATCAGCCGAACAGCGGCGAATTTTATTCGATTTAGTGGTTAAAATTCGGGAATCTTTGGATTTAGAGACCATCTTTAAAACTACAGTACAGGAAGTGCGGCGATCGCTCAAAGCAGATCGAGTCGGCATTTTTCGCTTTGACCCTGATATGGGTTTTTGCAGGGGTGAATTTATCGCTGAAGATGTGCTAGCCAAGTTTGATTCTGCCTTAGCTGTAAAAGTGCAAGACTATTGCTTTGGCGACCAGTATGCACCGCAATATCGCCAAGGACAAGTGCAAGTAATTTCTGATGTCAACAGCGTTGGCTCGAAAGTGCCTCATCTTGATGTTATTGAGCGATTCCAAGTCAAAGCACAGATTATTGTCCCACTCATGGAAGGCGATGAACTGTGGGGATTGTTATGCATTCACCAATGCACACATGCACGCGATTGGGAAGATGCTGAATTAGAATTTGTCACCCAAGTCGCAGCTCAAGTGAGTGTAGCATTGCGTCAAGCCAATTTGTTCCAACAATCCAGTTTGCTCGGTCAAACCCGTGAAGAAGCCAATCAACTCGCCCAAGCACTAAATGAGTTACGTACTGCTCAACTGCAAATTATCCACACTGAAAAAATGGCCAGCTTGGGACAACTGGTGGCGGGTGTAGCCCACGAAATTAATAACCCAGTTAATTTTATCCACGGTAACTTAGAACACGCCCACCAATATACCCAAGATTTGCTGCGTTGTGTCCAGCTTTATCAAGAAAATTATCCCAACGCCAGACAAGAAATCCAAGAGTTTTTAAAGAAAGCGGAAATTGAATTTTTATTCGACGATTTACCTAAATTATTCCAGTCCATGAAGGTCGGGACTGAACGCATTCGTGAAATTGTCAGTTCGTTGCGGAACTTCTCCCGTTTAGATGAAGCTGATTTCAAATCAGCAAACATCCACGAAGGCATTGATAGCACGTTGATGATTTTGCAAAACCGCTTGAAATCCTCAATTGATGGCCCCACCATTCGTGTGATTAAAGACTATGATACTTTACCTCCAATCGAATGCTATCCGGGTCAATTGAATCAAGTATTTATGAATTTGCTATCTAATGCCATTGATGCTTTAGAAGAACGAAATGCCCAAGGAAGTTCCGAAGTATTAGCAGCAAACCCCAGCGAAATCCGAATTTCTACCTCACTGCTCAATAAAGACTGGATTGCCATTCGTATTGCTGACAACGGACTTGGTATGGATGAAAAAATACTCTCTCGTTTGTTCGATCCATTTTTTACCACCAAAGTTGTTGGCAAAGGCACCGGACTAGGGCTTTCCATCAGCTACCAAATTGTCACAGATAAACACAAAGGCAAAATCTACTGCCAATCTGAACCTTTAAAGGGCACAGAATTTGTGGTGGAACTGCCAATTTACCAGAAAAAAGCTTGAAAATAATTAGTTGTTGACAGTTAACAGTTAACTGTCAACTGTTTCGATTCATATATAGGAATCCTATTTAATTTTTGAACAAAATTCCGTACACTTTACTCTTTTATAACCCTGTTGCCTATTGCCTATTGCTTCTTCTTGCTTCGACTCTCTTAACTAGAGCAACGCACTGGCTTTCTATGCTGGTGTTAGTTTTCCAGACTTGTAATGTCTCTAGCTTGAGTGCGTAAATCCTATTGCTCTATGCTACAAAAGCAGTTCTAAGTATAGAAAAGTGAGATAATTTCAAGCCTCAGAACTAAAATCTGTCAGAAAAGCTAATTGCTGAGTAAATTGGGATATAGAACCAGAAAATTTTTCTGTGTAAACTTTACCAGCAAATGGTATGAAAAAATATTATCAAGACTTTTTAATTCGAGATTGGGTGCAAAGCGATCGCACCAGAGCCGCCCAAGTAATCAATTATGTATTATCAGAATACGGTTTGGGTTGGGAACCAAACGGCGCTGACCGAGATGTGTTGCAAGTAGAGGAATTTTATTTAGACACCGGGGGAGAGTTTTGGGTAATTGAACACCAAAGCCAGGTAGTAGGAACTGGGGCATACTACCCCATCAAACGCGGGCAAAAAGCTGTAGAAATACGTAAAATGTATCTTTTGCCCAGCATTAGGGGTTTAGGATTGGGGAAATATTTGTTACAACAGCTAGAAGCAGCGATCGCAGAACGTGGTTTTGAACAAATCTGGATTGAAACTGCCAGCGTTTTAGTAGAAGCAGTCAAGCTATATGAAAGCAACGGCTACAAACCAGCAACAGGAATAGAAACAAAACGGTGCGATCGTGTTTATGTTAAGTCATTAGTCAATGGTTCTTAGTGATGGGGAGATGGGGGAGATGGGGGAGATGGGG
>NZ_JACKZU010000557.1:0-3471 GCF_014222165.1 Nostoc sp. 2RC | reverse complement strand
GTATATTTATTTAGTTTGAAAGCTCCCCACTTCGTCGTCACTCCCATTGCGGGATGATTTGAGAATTTGCCAGGACTTACGCACATGGAACGGAAAATCTAACCACAGAGGACGCAGAGGACACGGAGAAATAAGAGTTTCAGAGAGTTTTTGCGTAAGTCCAATTTGCATCAAGACGTAATCCCCGTGTCTTTGTGTCCCCGTATCCCCACTTCCCCGCGTCCCCGCGTCTCCATGTCTCCGCGTCTCCGTGTCTCCGTATCCCCCCGTCCCCGCCTCAGCCTCAATCATCCCATTATTCAGCAACGCCCCCACTTCCTCTTCACTGGGGATTTCCTTCTTCCACTGGACGGATAATTGCAGCAGGTGGTGTGACTTCTGGTTGAAAGATTCCTTGTAATGCTTGTTCTAGTGTTTGTGCCATTACAATTCGGTTTTCGTAAGCTACAACTACTCGCACCAAAGTTGGTAAGCTGTTCTGTGTGGCTTCTAGATAAATTGGCTCGACGTATAACAGCGATTGTTCAATGGGAATTACTAGTAAATTTCCTTGAATAGCTCTGGAACCTTGGCGATTCCACAGGGATATTTGCTGTGAAATTACTGGATCTTGGTTAATTCGCGCTTCGATTTGCTCTGGGCCGTAAATTAATTTTTCTTTGGGAAAGATATATAACAATAATTTTCCGTAATTTACGCTATCTGATCGCGCTGCAAACCAAGCGATTAAATTAGTCCGCTGTTTGGGAGTGTAGGGCAAAAACAAAATAAATTCTTCAAAGGGTACGGTGGGTAGACTAGTAATCAAATAATAAGGCTCCACCTGACGGGTTTCGCTGCCGTAGATTTCGTTAGGAATCTGCCACTGGTCTTCCCGGTTGTAAAATACTTGGGGGTCGGTCATGTGGTAGGTCATTAACCGCTCAGATTGAATTCTAAATAAGTCTTCAGGATAGCGGATATGATTGCGGAGAGTCACAGGCATGGCGCTGAGGGGTTTGAAGGTATTAGGAAATATCCTTGACCAACTGGTAACAATCGGATCTCTGGGATCGGCAATATAAAAGTTAACGATGCCGTGGTAGGCATCAACCACTACCTTGACAGAGTTACGGATATAATTAATACCTTCGTTAGCGGTGTCTGAGTATGGATAGCGATCGCTTGTTGTGTAGGCATCCACAATCCAGTAAAGGAAACTTTTACCATTTGGATAGTCTGGATCGGTATTATTACGATTTGCGTCAGCACTGACTAGATAAGGGTCGCTGTCAAATTGCAAAAAAGGTGCGATCGCCTGAATTCTTTGCTTGATATTTCGCCGCAATAGCACTTTTGTGTCTGGTAAAAAGTCCCGCGTCAAAACCATCTGCCAATCTTTCAAATAGTTGGCAAATAGCCAGCGCCGCCATAGCGAACCGATTTTAATCCCACCTTGTCCATCGTAGGAGTTATAAACATTTTCACTACCACTGGGATAGTCTAATTCTCTAACTCTTGTGCCCGTCATCACATAAGTATTTGTGATTTCACCGTAATAAATCCGGGGTTTTCCAATGGGAATACTTTCACGAATGCCGACACTGGAAGTTGTGAGGGCGCTATTATCGCCGCTAATATCTTTGACAAAATATTCTGGTAGCCCACCCGCAGCCACTGTATTTACTGGACTAACAGTGAATCCGAAACCGTGGGTATAAATCAGATGGCGGTTAACCCAGGTTTTAGCTTGCTGCGGTACGGCAGTGTAGTCTAATTCTCGTGCAGCAATTAATACTTGACGGCGTTCTCCCCCTTCAACTACTTCCTGTTTTGTAGTTGGTGTAGGGGAATCTGAAGTTGCCTCTGTTTTTAAAGTATAGCGATCGATATCGGCATCAGGGAATCGATAGTATGGGCGAATTTGTTGTAACTGACGGTTGGTTTCTAATAACGGTCGCTCATCCCAAAGGCGGATATTGCGAATTGTCAAGTCATTTTTTTGAATATCAGCTTCTGTTAATGTTCCTTGGGGGTTGAAGGATTTAGCATCGATGGCGTCTAAATTGAATGCTTGCCGAGTCAAGGCGATGGTACGCTGGATGTAAGGTTGCTCTCTTTGTAATTCATTGGGTTCAACAATTAAATATTGCACCACAGTGGGCAAAACAAACCCAGTGATTGGAACTAGTAGTAAATAAACGCCTAATCCATAAAACACCAAACGGCGATATTGAGATTTGGGTTTCCAGAACAATGTTTGCCAAAGCAAATAACAGGCGATGCCAACAGCCACAACAGATAAAATGGTGTAAGCTGGCAAGAAAGTTGTAACGTCGGTGTAACCAGCACCATAACTAACTCCATCAGTGGAGTATACCAGTTCATAGCGACTTAGCCAGTAACTCAAAGCTACCAACAGCATTAATAAACCACCCATACCGTACAAATGGCGCTGCTGCTTTTGGGAAAAACCAGGGAAAATTCCTTGACTCAAACTGTCAGCCGACAGCAGATAAATCAAAGCCACGGCCACAAAACCATACAAAAATAATCCCATCAGCCACAGTTCTAGCAGTTGCCAAAACGGTAAGGAAAATATGTAGAAGCTGATATCGCGACCAAATAAAGGCTCAGTGCTGTTAAAAGAACTAGGGTGCAAATATAAAAGTACCTTTGCCCAATTTTGGAATAGTACCAACCCAAAAATGGCACTAAAGACAATAGCGATCGCTGTGAGTAAAAACCCTGGAAAAATTAAAATAGCGATCGCTCCCCCAAAAATTAAGCCCAGATACCAAATTTGAGAGACAATCTGGTTTACAAGTTGCCAGATCCTATCTGATCGGAATGAGGCGGGAATGGGTAAACTGGCGTCATCAACTGGAGAATGCCAGTAAGAAATAGCAATTTGACCGTAGTGAGCTACCATTAACCCTGTCAACAAGCTCAGTATCACAGCTAAGGGTAACAGCCAGCGTAATTTTAATGGTTTTAAGCCTTGTACTTGTGGTGTTAAAGTGCGATCGCTTCTGGCATAATCACGGCTGAGAAAGTTTTGGAATACACTCTCTTGTTGTGCTGGCTCAATATTCAAAGACCGGGGATGCTTCAGTCGTTGTGCAATACCAAGGTTTACCAGTAGATAAGCAGCACTGATACTAGCCACCACCACCCATAAAATACCACGAGTCACTAACCTGACTAGAAATACCTGCAAGTAGCCGACTTCTTGAAACCAAAAAATTTCTGCTCCCAGGCGGGATACCAAATCCAGGAGTAACCAGAACCCCAGGAATACGATAAATAATCTCAAGCTCCATTTCCAGAACATTCTGTGGCCGCCAAACTATCTGCAAAGCCAATTTAATAATATAACAAGGGACTGGGCATGGGGCATTGTGCATTGGGCAAACAGGAAGTGTGGGAGGTGTGGGAGGAGACGGAGGTGTGGGAGGTGTGGGAGGATGGTGAAAAAATCTTTCCCCCCAC
>NZ_JACKZU010000556.1:0-3476 GCF_014222165.1 Nostoc sp. 2RC | reverse complement strand
AATAGAAATTGTTAACTCATTAGAGCATGACGAAGAAGAATAACCGCCTGATGAATTGCAGTTTTTTAAATTGCGATCGCACTGACAACAGTGTGGGCTACCTGACACAGTAGCCGAAACTCTGGGTTTACCCAGAGTCGCGGGTTGTGTCCAAAGCAATTCGCAAGTTAATCAGAGAAAATGCAGCGTTCAGAGTGAATTGCACTACTCAATTGTGGTGTTTCTTCTTTCAAGCGCGGCAATTCTCTTATTAATTTTCCCGAATGCGTTTACTCCTGAATCGCGCCCCTTGTATGTGGGGCGTTAGGGTGATTCGTGCGCTCTATAGTTCGGGTTTACCAAAGGATGCCAGTCCTTGAAAACCACCATTGATTCATCGCAGAACCATGACAACAGAATTAACAATTCTGGGAATTGATGTTAGTAAATCGAGTATAACCACTCACATTTTAACACAATACCCCAAGGGTGGATTGCAGGCATATTGGAATAAAACAAGAAATAAAGCATCTATTTTATATCCTGCTTTTTACTCCAATCCTGATACCAAGAATAAACAAAAATCAGCTTTTGATTTTGCTGATTATCTAGCAGAAATCAAGCCTAATTATGCAATCCTGGAACCAACCGGAAACCACTATTCTAGACTGTGGGCATCTATTCTTAAAAAGTTAGAAATCAAAATTCTCTGGGTGAGTCACGTTGAGTTACGCCGTTATCGTGGCGGAAAAAATCTGCCTAATAAATCTGATGCTGCTGATGCTTTGGCTATGGCTGCCTACGGGCACGATCCAGATCATCGACTGGAGACTGGGGAATTAAATCTGAGGTATTTCCTCATGCACCGACCCGAACCCATAGATGAACTCCGCGACCTCTGCCAACAACTCGAACACCTTAACCGTGTTCAGTCGCCAATTGTGAATTATGCCCGTCAGCTTCTGGCTTGGCAGTTTCCAGAAATGGCGCACACCAGGAGCAAATCTACTAAGTCTGGATTACTACCACCACTGTGGGCGTGGTTAGCTAAAAGGCTCGAAATCTCCCCCGCCGGAAAAACCCGAATCGAAAACCGCTATAAAATATCCATTGCCCAAAACTATGGAATTGAGTTTGACCCGATTCTGGAACTGCACGCTGGTTGGATGTGTGATATTTCACTTTTTGAGCAGCACTTAGAGGCAAGAATCACTCAAATGCTGTCTGAGGAAGCATTCAAGCCTTACATGAAAGTGTTTGATAAGTTCGGCTTTGGGTTAAGAGTGCGATCGCGTTTGCTCACTAGGATTTACCCTTTTGAGTCATTCCTGGGTGTCAATGGTAAACCCGTGATTGAATATGAGGTTCGGGAAGTGAAGAAAACTGAGCGCGATCGTAAAAACGGAGAAACCATTGTCAAACGTTTAGCCGGGGAGACAAAACGGATAAAACGTAACCGCAGCCGCGACACTTTCAAAATGAGGCTGGGGATGGGTACAGTTTTAGAGCAGTCAGGCGATGGCCTTGTAGAAAAGGCTAGCGGTTCCTCACTGTGTCGAATCAGCCTGTGGCAATATGTCCTCACTGGTGTAGAAACTGGAAGACTGCCAACCAATGACCTAACCAAGGAGTTGATTGACTACCGTGACTCACTCAAGGCTAACGTCACTGAACAAGGCGAAAAATTGCTAGGTGGTAAGCATATCCAGGGAAAGCTAATGAGTAAGGTAGTTAACTTACTGTTCCAAGAATTGTGTAAAGTTATTCCTGCGACCTGATGTTAAAACCCTTCATTTATGTGAAGGGTTTAATTAACAAAATTTCAGTTACCCTGAAAGAAGTTATGAGGACGCAAATATGACTGACAAAAATCGTTCTCAATGGGACTTAGGCAGGTTTATCGAAACCCTGACTTACTTTGAGGTAATTCCTTTCCTGAACTGGGTACAGCAATTAATCCAAGGCCGTCCTCAGGATCGTCAAGATAGACCCAATGGAGGAAGAAATGTGGGTGTAATTTTAGTAGCAGGTGCTACAGGTGGTGTAGGTAAACGAGTAGTAAAGCGATCGCTCGAACAAGGTTATAAAGTTCGGGCTTTGGTGAGAGATATTGACAAAGCACGGTCAATTCTTGGTAATGATGTTGACTTAGTCGTTGCAGATATCACCAAACCAGAAACTTTAACTCCTGTAGTTATGGCTAATATTGAAGCCGTAATTTGTTGCACCGCAGTACGCGTACAACCAGTAGAGGGAGACACAGCAGATAGAGCAAAATACTACCAAGGTGTGAAATTTTACCAGCCAGAAATTGTTGGTGACACGCCAGAAAATGTAGAGTATCAAGGTGTCAAAAACTTAGTCCAAGCCGCAGCAAAATATTTGCCTCAAAAAAACGAAAAACTAATATTTGATTTTACAAAACCATCAGCAGAATTAAAAGATGTTTGGGGAGCGCTGGATGATGTCGTTATGGGTGGTGTCAGCGCCAGTAATATGCAATTAGTGGAAAATGCAGCTTTGTTTGCTGGCAATGTTTCCACTGCAAACTCTGGCGGATTTGCTTCTGTGAGAACTAAGAATTTCGATCCACCATTTAATTTATCTGGTTACGAAGGTGTGAAATTGCGCGTCAAAGGTGACGGTCAGCGTTATAAAATCTTTCTGCGAACAGATACAAAATGGGATGGCATTGGCTATGCTTATTCTTTCGACACTGTAGCTAATACCTGGGTAGATATTCACATTCCCTTTAAAGATTTGGTTCCTGTATTTCGAGCAAAAGTTGTCAAGGATGCACCGCCAATTGAACAGAGTAGAATTTGCTCATTTCAACTGATGTTGAGCAAGTTTGAATATGATGGCGCTTTAAATCCTAAGTTTTCCCCTGGTGGTTTTGCTCTACAATTAGAATCAATTAAAGCTTATAACGGCGAAAATTCACCTAAATTCATCCTTGTGAGTTCAGCAGGTGTAACTCGTCCCGGACGCCCTGGGATTAATTTAGATGAAGAACCACCAGCAGTAAGATTAAACGAGCAATTGGGAGGAATTTTAACTTGGAAATTGAAAGGAGAAGATAGTTTAAGGTCAAGTGGAATTCCTTATACAATTATTCGACCTTGTGCTTTAACTGAGGAAGCAGGAGGTAAGGAATTAATATTTGAACAAGGCGATAATATTAAAGGCAAAATCAGCCGTAATGATGTCGCAGAACTTTGCGTGCAAGTGCTAAAAATCGCCAATGCATCTCATGTCACATTTGAGGTGAAAGAGGCAAATAATCATGCTAACTCTATTGATTGGCAGAGGCTATTTTCTAATTTAGAACAGGATAAATAAGGAGTCAGGAGTCAGAATTCAGGAGTCAGAATTCAGGAGTCAGGAGTCAGAAGTCAGGTGTCAGGAGTCAGAATTCAGGAGTCAGAATTCAGGAGTCAGAATTCAGGAGTCAGGAGTCAGGAGTCAGAATTCAGGAGTCAGAATTCAGGAGTCAG
>NZ_JACKZU010000555.1:0-3503 GCF_014222165.1 Nostoc sp. 2RC | reverse complement strand
CCCCCTTCCCCTTTTCCCAACTTATGCAAGAAGTCTATACTGCTTATCCGAACCCTATTGACTCTTATCTGTTACCTGTTCCCTATCTACACAAAGATTTTCACTAATAAAATCGGATTCCTATAAGTAGCTCAACCTAAAAAAACGTCATACGTAGATGTTAATAAATAAATGTAGGGTGTGTTATGCCGTAGGCTAACGCACCTCTGTAGACTATAGCTGAAATAAAATTGCTATATATGTTACCTTTTTTAAGATTGGCCTACTTATGAGAAAATTCAAAAGTAGATTTCAGAGCGATCGCACATCCTCTAAGAGGATATATCGATCGCTATTGTTCAAATAAATTTTCAGAAAGTAATAGTGGATGTAACTCAATTAGTCAAAATTTCAATTATTCTCTTGCTTGTGGCTACAGTCGTAGCTTTGCTGTCTCGGCAATTACGAATTCCTTATGTAACTGGTTTAGTATTGGCGGGTTTACCAATCACTGAATTGTTGTCTCGTCCCCTTGGTTTAAATCCAACCCTGGTTTTAAACCTTTTCTTGCCAATTCTCATCTTTGAAGCTGGTATTAATACAGATGTCAGCCGCCTACGCAGCACCTTTAAACCAATTGCCCTGTTAGCTGGGCCTGGGGCTATAATTTCCAGTGGAATTATTGCCGTCCTCTTGAAATTTGGGCTGGGACTAAGTTGGATACCTGCTTTGTTTGTCGGAGTAATTTTGGCAAACACTGATACAGTTTCCATGATTGCTGTTTTTAAGGAAATACCAGTACCTTCTAGACTTTCCACCATTGTGGAAGGAGAAACCTTATTTAATGATGCTGCTGCTTTAGTTTCCTTCAACTTAATTTTGCAAGTATTTTCCACTGGTTCAATCACTTTCTTAGAAGGAATTAAACAACTGTTATTTATTTCTCTGGGAGGTTGCATTATTGGGTTAATTTTGGGTTATTTAACCATACCTGTATTTGCTCGTTTAGACGATCCTCTCAGCAGTCTTTTGCTAACAGTTGCAGTTGCCTTAGGCACTTTTCAAGTAGGGCAATCTCTTGGTGTATCCGGTGCTGTAGCTGTAGTTGTAGCAGGATTAATTTTTGGTAATTTAGGACTTTCTCGCAATACTTCTGCTTCTAGTCGCATCACATTATTGAGTTTCTGGGAATATGCGAGTTTTACTGTTAACACCTTTATTTTTCTCTTAATTGGTGTAGAAATAGACCTGGGAATACTTTGGAAAACTTTACCCGCGATTATATTTGCAGTTTTAGCTTATCAAGTCGGGCGACTTCTTACAGTCTATCCTTTGCTATTAGGAATTCGTTGGTTTGACCGCCCAATTCCCCTACGCTGGCAACATTTACTATTTTTAGGCAATATTAAAGGTTCACTGTCAATGGCTTTGGCTTTGAGCTTACCCACCACACTACCAGGGCGAGAAATCCTCATTGCTTTAGTGTTTGGTAGTGTGTTGGTGTCATTAGTAGGACAAGGTTTGAGTTTGCCTTGGGTAGTTAAACGCTTAGAATTATCTCAATTTTCACCTCTTCAGCAACAAATTGAAGAATTACAAGCCGAGTTGATGACAAGTAAATCTGCACAAGACGAATTAGATAACTTGCTGAAATCGGGAGTGTTGCCAAAAGCAGTCTATGAAGAAATGCGTTCAGCTTATCAGGTGCGAATAGCCAAAGCCGAAAAAGCAGTACGAGAACTTTATAACCGCCGTCCTCAAGATTTGGAAGCAAAAAATGGCGATCTCAGTAAAATCGATGCCATCCGTCGCCGTTTACTTTTAGCAGAAAAAGGAGCGCTCAATGAGGCATTAAGAAAGCGAATTCTTTCAGAAGAAATAGTGCAAGGACGGATACGAATTATTGATGAACAATTACTAAAACTTGAGGATGATTAATTATACCAATTTGAAAAAAGAATGTGACACATAGACAAGACCCCTCCCCAACCCTCCCCGATGCTTTGGGGCTACGGTGTACACACAAGTAGACCCAGAGCGAGTTTCCAACCAAAAAAGGTGGATTCAAACTGCTCAAGACCGCGAACTAAAGTAGTAATACCGGGAGGTTTTTGAGACTTGTAACCAGACCAACCACCAAGTCGAGCAATAATCCAAGTCGCCCAAGCAAGAGAGGAAGGAGGATAAGGATTTTGTTGAAGTAGAGTTTTCCCTTCTAAAGAAGGAGCAAGAGTCAATAAGCATTGCTGTTGCTCAGGTGAAAAAGCAAGATTTGCAGGTAAATCAGGGTTATCCCGTCCTTGAATCAGTTGTAAAATTCGCACGGAGACGGACAAAGCTAATACAGCCAGTCGTTGAATGGCAGCAATCGATTCGAGCTGAGTGGCTTCGAGATTTAAACCAGCAGTTTTGAGAGTGGCGAAAAGCTGTTCAATCCGCCATCGCCATGTGTACCATCGAATCACCCGTAGTGCTTGTTCTAAACAAACGACTTGGTGGGTGGTGAGCAATCGCCAATGAATCGGTGCTTGACCTGGTGGTGGGTTCACTTCCACGGCTTCCACTGCATAAAGTGTCACACTAGGAGGATAATCTTGTCCATTCAATTTATCTGGACGTTGGATTTTCACCATTGCACGGCGAACAATTAATAATGCTTCTCTTGCGGTTCTACGAATGCGTGCATCTGCTGGCACATCTACTGTGTAAGTCCCCTCGCTCGGCTGTTGGTTTAAGTATGTATAAAGTGATGAGGTCTTTCCCACCAGGCGACGGTCAATACGCGCTCTCACCAACACATGATTGTTTTGATTTGGGACTGTAGCAAATTCCTCATACATATCGCTTTCACGGTCGGCGATGTGAGTCACGATTTTGGCATTCCCAATAGTTAAACATTTTTGCGTTTCTTCGGCAGAATGTAGCCACTTGTATGATTCTTTCTTTTCTATTGGTAATAGCTGGTAGTTGCGCTCATGCTTATCTTGATGGTTTATATCTCTTGTCCACAGTTTGACTGTGCTTATCCCCAAGGGAAATCCATTCTCTGCATCTAATATGAGAGTGGGATGAATATAAAAGCCTACATCTGTGTTGTTTCCGACTACACCTACACCCAAGGCTTTCAACCTGCCTGCATGAGATTGCAAGTTGATTTCGCTCGTATCACTGATGGCTAATATATGCTTTCCTTCTACATGAGATACGCAGTGGTCGCCTAGGCTTCGCACTAATTCCCCTACTGTCACATTCTGATTCTCCAAAAACCGATAATATCCTACTTGTTCGGCTCTATTTTTACTTATTTGTCGAATGTTGACTGATTGATGTTTTCCCATTGCTTCGTACAATGCTGCCCCCTTTTAGAGAGTCGCGGGTCTCCAAATGCTTTTCCCTCAGCTGCTTGCGCGTGTATTCTGATTGGATTTTCCACTGCTTTTTACTCCCCACAACTCCTTCTGTTATTACTTTACTTGGACTTGTGTGTACACCGTAGCCACACTCCCCACACTCCCCCATCTCCC
>NZ_JACKZU010000554.1:0-3521 GCF_014222165.1 Nostoc sp. 2RC | reverse complement strand
GGGCAGGGGGCAGGGGGCACAGGAGAATAAATAATAACTCACCAGTCATCAGTCACCAGTCATCACCAAATATTTTTCACAACCAAAGAAGTTAACTTTGTTTGTATGCTTGGAATCGCCACAGGAGAGCGATCGCCACGACGGCGATGGGTAATAAAACTATAATTAAGGCATTAGTTGTTGTTGCCGAAATTGATAAATATGGAGCAACGTACTTAATTAACGCCGATATCAAAGCCGAAATTAGAAATAATTTGACAAGGAATCCTGATTGATTTTGCATAACAGTACGGTAATACACATTTTTCTGTTGGGTGTACGCGAATTTAAACTCTACTATCTAGTTTCTAAAATAGAAATCAATAGAAAAGCTGTAGTGCATCTAACGCAGCATAAATTTTTGTGTTGAATGTTGACTGTTGACAGTTAACTGTTAACAAACTTCATGAGTAACTGTACAATTTTCCAGCGTCATAGCTGACTAAAGAGATAAAAATCTTTATTACCTAAATTTTTCACTCATAACAGCCAATATTCCCAATTTGTTGGATTCATCTATATACCTTATTGAAATGTGTTTTTGTTTGATATGACACAGTTATAAATTTTCTCATCTTATGATTTACCTACCAGTTTCATTACTGCTATTTCTTTTATTGTTACTATTACTACCATTCATTTGGTTTGTTGTAACAGTAGATGTGGTGGAAATCGCAGTGGCTAAGCTGGGATTTTCTCCCAACATCGCTTTTTTATTGCTGGTACTAGTAATTTTCACAAGCACTATCAATATACCCCTATACCGTGTAGTCGCTCCAGTTCATCTAGCAGATGATTTTGCAACACTATGGTTAAAAGAATTTTGGGGTATTCCTTTAAGGAAAGTTGAGCGTTCCACGGTGATAGCGCTAAATGTCGGTGGAGGCTTAATTCCTGTGTTGTTGGCATTGTACCAATTTGCTCGCGCAAATGCTGTAGCAATTTTGTTAGTCACTGCCATAGTTACCGTTGTTAGCTATTATGCAGCGCGGGTAGTGCCAGGAATAGGTATTCAAATGAATCCGTTATTGGCTCCTTTGACTGCTGCTTTGTCTGCAATGTTAATCGCTGTACCTCATGCTGCTCCCGTAGCCTTTGCTGGTGGAGTGTTGGGAACCTTAATTGGTGCTGATTTATTACATCTCAAAGACATCCAATCTATGAGTGCAGGAGTACTCAGCATTGGTGGTGCTGGGGTATTTGATGGTATTGCTTTATGTGGATTATTTGCTTTGTTACTAAGTTAGTGAGGAGTTAGAAGTTAAGAGTTAGGAGTTAGAAATTCAAAGGGAAAACTCATAACTCATTATTTGCTTTGTTACTAAGCTAGTGAGGAGTTAGAAGTTAAGAGTTAGGAGTTAGAAATTAAAGGTAAAAACTCATAACTCAACACTCATAACTCAACACTTGTAACTTAATTGAGGGTACATCAAAATGCCTGTTGAAACTAATAATAAAAAGCCGATGAAATCGCCCAAATCTGGGCAGTTCAGTGGCAGTTTCTTAATTCTACTAACCCTATTGTTAGTGTTGAATTTTATTCTTCCCAGTTTTTTGATATCAAAATCGCCGCAGATTCCCTACAGCACATTTTTGGCTGAAGTAGAAGCGGGGAAGGTGGATCGAGCGATTGTGAGTAGCGATCGCATTGAATATACCATTAAAACTCAAACTGCCGATGGCAAATTCAAAGAACAAGGGTTTGTCACTACACCAGTAGGTATGGATTTAGATTTGCCCAAACTTCTCCGCGAACATCATGTGCAATTTGCAGCACCACCGCCAAACCAAAATGCGTGGATTGCTACTTTACTCAGTTGGATTGCACCACCGTTAATTTTCTTTGGGATTTGGGGCTTTTTAATGAGTCGCCAAGGAGGGCCAGCTGCACTAACGGTGGGTAAAAGTAAAGCTAGGATTTATTCGGAAGGTAGCACCGGCGTAAAATTTACTGATGTGGCTGGTGTAGATGAAGCCAAGACAGAATTAGAAGAAATTGTTGATTTTCTGAAAAACGCTGGTAAATACACCGCACTAGGGGCCAAAATTCCCAAAGGTGTGCTGTTGGTGGGGCCTCCGGGTACTGGTAAAACATTACTAGCAAAAGCGATCGCTGGTGAAGCTGCTGTTCCTTTCTTTAGTATTTCTGGTTCCGAATTTATTGAACTGTTTGTTGGTGTTGGTGCAGCACGCGTCCGTGATTTGTTTGAACAAGCCAAAGAACAAGCTCCCTGTATTGTGTTTATCGACGAGTTAGACGCACTCGGTAAATCTCGCGGTGGTGCTGGGCCAATTATGGGAGGTAATGACGAACGGGAACAAACCCTCAATCAGTTACTCAGCGAAATGGATGGCTTTGACGCCAATACAGGGGTAATTATCATCGCCGCCACCAACCGTCCAGAAATTCTCGATCCGGCTTTACGCCGTCCTGGTCGATTTGACCGTCAAGTTGTAGTCGATCGCCCTGATAAAATTGGTCGAGAAGCAATTCTCAAAGTCCACGCCAGAAACGTCAAATTAGCTGATGATGTTGATTTAAATACCATCGCCATTAGGACTCCTGGGTTTGCTGGCGCAGATTTAGCCAACCTTGTAAATGAAGCCGCACTGTTAGCCGCACGGCGAAATAGTCAAGCCGTAACAATGGCAGATTTTAACGAAGGTATCGAACGTCTGGTGGCTGGCTTAGAAAAACGCTCCCGCGTCTTGAATGAAACCGAGAAAAAGACCGTAGCTTATCACGAAGTTGGTCATGCTATCATCGGTGCTTTGATGCCTGGTGCTGGTAAAGTCGAAAAAATCTCCGTGGTTCCCCGTGGTGTTGGTGCTTTGGGTTATACAATTCAGATGCCAGAAGAAGACCGTTTCTTAATGTTGGAAGACGAAATCCGCGGTCGTATCGCCACTCTTCTAGGTGGACGTTCTGCCGAAGAAATCGTTTTCGGCAAAGTCTCCACTGGCGCTGCTGACGACATCCAAAAAGCCACTGAGTTAGCCGAACGCGCCATTACTCTTTACGGAATGAGCGATAAACTGGGGCCAGTGGCCTTTGAGAAAATTCAACAGCAGTTTCTCGAAAGTTATACCAACCCACGCCGTGCTATTAGTCCCAAGGTGGCTGAAGAAATTGACCGAGAAGTCAAGCAAACCTTGGATAATGCCCACCATATCGCTTTGACTATTTTGCAATATAACCACGATTTATTAGAGCGAACCGCACAACAACTCTTGCAAAAAGAAATTTTGGAAGGCTTGGAATTGCGCGAATATATTAGTCAAGCGAAAGTACCCACAGAAGTAGAACAATGGTTGCGTACAGGCAAAGTATCCCAGGACAAACCATTATTGCAAACACTGTTGGTTTAGGGAACTCCAAAAAATGAACAGCAGTATGTGGTTGTTGAGTGATGAGTGATGAGTGATGAGTGATGAGTTATGAGTTATTATTCTCCTGTGCCCCTCTGCCCCCTGCCCCCTGC
>NZ_JACKZU010000553.1:0-3561 GCF_014222165.1 Nostoc sp. 2RC | reverse complement strand
CCCCACACTCCCCCATCTTTCCATCTCCCCTTTACCCTTTCCCCTTTACCCTTTCCCCTTTACCCTTTCCCCTTTACCCTTTCCCCTTTAACCTTACAGAATGTAAGTTACAAAAGAGATTGTCGCTTGAGACGTTTATGAGCGTACATTAACTCGTCAGATCTGGCGACGAGTTGTTCTAATGACATATTGGTTTCTGGTGAGTAACGCTGTATTCCCATACTCATGGAAATTTGATAGCTACGGTTTTGCTGTTGGTTGAAATGTGCAATGTTTGTTTGCAAATGTGTTTGGATATTTTCTGCGTCTTTGAAATAGCTGGAAATGAAAAGAATAAACTCATCTCCACCTAAACGAGCAACAATATCGGACTTACGAAAACTTTGCTTGAGTAGTTGACCAGCATCGATAATTAAGGCATCACCGACATCGTGACCAAGGCTGTCATTAATCTGTTTTAGTCCGTCTAAATCAATGAAGATTACCCAGCATAGAAGTTTCATGCGGTGAGCAATTTTTAATTGTTGTTCTGCTAGTAGAAAAAAGCCACGCCGATTATGCAATCCTGTTAGTTCATCGGTGAGTGATAACTGTCTTCCTTCAATTTCTGCTTGTTTGCGGTTGTGAATTTCTTGGATGAGTTCCATTTGAGCGACAGCCTGACGACTGAGGCGATATAAGGCGTCTAATTGTCGGTCATTTAACTGACGCGGAATCATATCGATGATACACAATGTCCCCACAGCAAATCCATTGGATGTAACTAGCGGTACACCAGCATAAAAACGAATTTTGGGATTATTTTTAACTAAAGGATTATTTGCAAAGCGCTCATCTTTGACGGCGTTGTTAACTACTAATATTTTCTGGGGTTGCAAAATCGTATGGGAGCAAAAAGCCCAATCTCTAGGTATTTCCCTGACTTTGAGTCCCACTTTGGATTTAATCCACAGGCGATCGCTATCAATTAAGCTAATTAAAGCAATTGGAGTCTTGCAAATGTAGGTAGCAAGAGCAGTCAGGTCATCAAATCCTTGTTCTGGGAGAGTATCGAGAATATTGTAATCCTCTAATGCTTTGAGCCTTTCTGCTTCATTTTCAGGTAAAGGAGCAGGTCGGGATTTCACTGATGAGGCTCTCAACTTTAGACAACAAAGTCCGCTGGGCTGAAAGTTTTGCAATAAACGCAGGATTCTTTCTCGAAGGTCAAACCTGCACCATAAAAACATCTCTGCAACGGAAATAAAAATTCGGTTGAATCTTGTACAGAGATATTCTATTGCATTATTATGTCTTTCATGCCTTCGGTCTGCTCTGTTGTTCATTTCACTCTAGCTTTGAATATGCAATTTCCCTGAGTATGTAGATGCTTACAAGGTCTTGTGCCCAAAGCCAGGTTGAAAATGATTGATATCGGCTAAAAATTATCAAAACTTATAAAATTTTAAGAGTTCTTCGTCAAAGCTTGATATTTTGATTACTATAAACTTCTAAGAGAAGTGGGGAAAAGGGTAAGGGGTAAAGGGGAAAGGGAAAATAGCAAACATGCACCCCCTTTCCCATTTTCCCTACTTTTGCAAGAAGTCTAATCAACACGTTCCGAATTGTTATAAGATTCTAAAATTCCACTACGAATCATTAGTTGTGGCCAAATTAATATAAAAAATCCCATCCAGGAGGCTATGGGGATGGAAACGAGAACTGTGAACCAGATAGTTTTAAATAATAACCAGCTACCAACAATTAGCGTCACACCAGTAAGTAGTATAGACCAAGGTTGACACCACCAAGGTTTGTAGTTCCAGGGATTGAGGGATTTTTGTTCAGACATTGATTTTATTTGGCAAATGTACAAATGTTAGAATTTTTTGACTTTTAGCTCTCAACGTTAACATTTTATTTTTTGTCATATTCTATTTGTCCGTAATCAAGTTTAATAATTCGGTCTGCTAAATGAAAATAGCGGTCGTCATGGCTAATTACTAAGACTGTTTTACCACGCGATCGCAGTTCTGGTAAAAGTTGAGTATAAAATATTTCTTTGAATATTGGATCTTGATCTGCTGCCCATTCATCGAATAGATAAATTGGTCTATCCTCCAAGTATGCTGTGAGTAAAGCTAAGCGTTTGCGTTGTCCTTGAGAAAGAGCAGTGGTAGAAAGTTGTCCATTTTCGACTTTTACTTTGTGGTCTAATTGCAGTTGTTTAATATATTTTGTCGCTTGAGTATCTAAATTAGCATTTTTTAATCCTAAAAGTTCGTCAAATAAATAAAAATCGGAAAATACCACAGAAAAATGTTGCCGATACCATTCGCGGTTTTCTTGATTAATTAATTCGTCATCAAACCAAATTTCGCCGTTAGCTGGAATATAAAGTCCAGTAATTAATTTTGCTAAGGTAGATTTACCGCTACCATTACCGCCAACAATAAAAATTAATTCCTGACGATACAATGTAATGTTAATGGGGCCGAAGATAAAGCTATTGTCTTCTTGATTTGTATCATATGTATATGTGATATTGTTGAATTTTAAGGTCTGCCAGGAAGTTTTCATGGCAGGTGGAATAGTAGCTACTTCCGAACGAGTAGCTAAAGATAAACCCAATGAATCTATTTTTTGTAAAGCAATACCCGCTTTGCTCAAAAGAGGAAGTTTGCTAATGATGTTATCCATTGGTAACATCAAGTAAGTAAAAGTCAAAATATATCCAGAAAGAGTTGTGGTATTAATGGATAATAAATCAGGTAGTACAAATAAGACAAAACCAATGGCAAAAAAGAAAATCAATTGACCCCAGCTAGAAGTGGTAGCAAAAAAAGTTAAACCCTTCACATTATGATGGCGAAATTCATTAGCAGTTCCTTGGAGTTTTTCTTCTAAAAAAACTTGACGGCGCAGATAATTAAGCTTCAGTTCCTTGATGCCTTCGGTAATGGTGCGAAAATGTTTAAACAGTCTGTCTTCATCATCACGAGCCAGAGCTAAAAATTTCCTACCTTCAGTTAATAGCCACTGGCAACTAGCGATCGCTACTATGGAAATAGCACAAACCATCACCAATACCAACCAAGAAAGCCAGGTGATATATGCTATGCAACCCACAACCATCGCTAAATTAATAAACAAAAAAGGCATTTGATAAACAGCATTAGCAACTGCTTGAATATCCTCAGTTAAAGTTGCCAATAATCTGGGGTTACCCAAATCTTCCAAATGACTCAACTCAGAACCCAGAATTCGCCTACTCAAATGCATTCGCAACTTTAAAACTGCATTTTGAGAAAGGCGAATCAACATCACTTGGGAAATAATACTGGTAATCAATGCAATTATCGCCAAAAGAGCAAAACCCCAAGCGATAGATGTGAAACCCTCAGGACTACCACTACTAGCAGCACGGCTAATCAAAGCAATCAAACCAGCACTACTACCACCACTCAAGAATCCAGTAACGATGGCGATCGCTACCATACCCCAAGCAGAACGTAAAAGAAAGTAAATCAAATTCATGATGATGGATGTCTATGCTAGATGCTTAGGGACTGGGGAAAGGGG
>NZ_JACKZU010000552.1:0-3578 GCF_014222165.1 Nostoc sp. 2RC | reverse complement strand
CCCCTTTTCCCGACTTCTCTTAGAAGTCTAGAAGGAAGTAATCCCAAAACTTTGGTAAAAAACTACGGTTCTCAAGTTAGACAAGGTTTTGATTAAAATTTCTTTGCGTTACCCTAAATCATAAGTCTTTAAACGGACATGATATAAGTCCTGTCATCAATTAATTTAGCCAAAATCCGCCTATTTTTCCATCTTTGAGGCTAAGTCTAGCTAAGATATCATCGCCACTATCTTTAAATGTCAGTTTCCATAAATAAACTTGATAACCTTGCTGATTCAGATTTCCCAAGAAAATTAATGAATACCCTTTTTTGAGGCGAGGAGCTAACTGTCCACTAACTTGTGTAAATGTTTGCTTTGTAACCGCTTCTTTGAAAGCAGCATTTCCTTGAGATATAAACTGATTGTAATTGTTTTGTTCAACAGCATTGATCAGACTTGTGAAAGTTTTTTGCACAGACTGTTCTGGTTGATTACTCTGAGTTTGTTTTACTTGCTTGTTCGCAGGTTGCACGTTGTTTGCTACAGCTAAAGTCAAAGGTGACATGGTAATAACTGCTGCAACTATAAATGCCATCTTATTCATTTATTTTGTTTTCCTTATTGAAAACTTATTTAATTAAATATAGTCGTAAAAACATGAAACAAGGGATAAATAAGTAGAGTGACTTGAAGAAGCATCAGAATTGGTGAATTGGTGAATCAATTGTGTATTCTTACTTAGAACAGTGCAAATAAACAGAACAACTCAAACCTTCTTCCCTTCTGCCTCCTGCCCTCTGCCTCCTACCCCTGCCTCCTGCCTTTTGATAACGAAATTTTTTCACACCAACTTGCTTAAAATCCAAAATAGCCTGACTTGTGAATTCTGAGTTTTTCTTCAGACTATTTCAGTAGCATCGAAATGCACAAGAAGAAGATTTGACCTGAAAAAAATCTTTCATAACTCGTTTAAGGGAACTAAACTTAACCCACCTGATGGCTTGATTAACTTCTACCCACTGGCGTTTTCTTTTAGTTGCTTCTGGATAATCTTCACTCAGGATATCCACTGGCAATAAATACATTTTTACCCGGTAGGCTTTACCTTGTTTGCGGTATTTATAAGTGCCCACTTCGTTGGCGTCCACTTGTCCAATCACCCCTGCTTCTTCCCAAGCTTCTTTGGCTGCTGAATCGGGCGGACTCATTCCTGATGGAATATCTCCTTTGGGAATTACCCAGTGTTGATGATTACGAGTTGTAATCAACAAGATTTCGATTTTACCATTGTTAACTCTATAGGGAATAACTCCAGATTGTGTAAAAACTTTGCTAATTTTTCGACCCATGCAACTTACATCCTGTAGTGTCTAATTGTTTTGTACAATGTTTATTTCAGAAAGTCGAGAGTTGATACCGGGTAATTTTTGATTTATTCTTTGTTGATAAATTTCTTTTTCCCATCTCCGTACAGCCCTCATAAATTTCCTCTGTAGTCACTTTCTTTTACGTTTCTTGACTACTTTTGAGCCGAGCAATGTCACGCAAGGGTGGTGCGCCAAACAACCGACTGTATTCACGGCTAAACTGTGAGGGACTTTCGTAACCTACATGATGACTGGCTGTTGCCGCATCCATGCCCTCTCCTAGCATTAACCGACGGGCTTGTTGGAGCCGGAGTTGCTTTTGATATTGTAAAGGACTCATGGCAGTGACAGATTTAAAGTGATGATGAAGAGATGACGGACTCATGCAGGCTTCACGAGCGATCGCTTCAATCCGAAATGGCTTTTCATAATTCCATTTGAGCCAGTTAATCGCCTTACCGATTCCCTGAAGCCGTTTATCGGCTAAAGCAATCTGTCGCAATCGCCCACTTTGTTCGCCTGATAGCAATCGGTAGAGAATTTCTTTTACAACCAAAGGCGCGAGGATGGCAATATCTTCAGGAGTTTCCAACAACCTTAGAAGTCGGATCGCTGCATCCAATAGCTGGGGAGTAACAGGACTCAAAGACAAACCAGGCTCTGGTTGTTGGTTTACAGTAGTGTCTAGTTTTGCCTCCATCATCAGTGTACCGAGTTCTCCAGGATCTAAATCTAGCCGTAGGCATAGATACGGAACAGTTGGCGTTGCTTCAATCACCTGACCGACCACAGGCAAATCGATGGACACCACCAAACATCGATCTTGACCATAAACATACAAATTTTCCCCCAACATCACCTGCTTCTTGCCCTGAGCAACGATGCATAAAGTAGGCTCATGCAGAGCATGTAGAGGCGCAGTTGGTTGTGAGCAACGGATTAAAAACAACCGCTCGATGGCTGTGGCATGGATACCATCTGTTTTACTGTTCTGTGCAATCAAAGCAGCAAACTCTAACTGCTGCTTTGTAATTGTCTGTTCCATAATCTCTCTAGAAATCTTTTATCACAGTATCATTCAAGGCAATTCCAATATATTCAGCCACATATGTCAGTCTCTCAGGCAATCAAAAGAATGCAGGATTAGGCAAGAATTCAGCAGGTTTGGATTACCGCACCAGGTTTTGACTCTCTTAAATTAAGAGTGTGCCGGACAATCAATCCAAGTTCAGCGCAATATCAAACTATTAGGGAACTCCAAAAAATAAATTATTGCGGTTAAAGCATTGACTGTTGACGGTTCACAGTTAACCGTCAACAGTCAACAGTCAACAATTTTTTCCTTGCAAGTCCCTTAAATACTTCAACTAATTGATTTTATGACTACCAACCAAGAGAAAGTCGTATTAATTACAGGCGCAAGCAGCGGCATCGGTGAAGCAACAGCACGTCTACTGGCTCGCAAGGGTCTCCATGTAGTCTTGGGCGCAAGACGCACCGAGCGACTGGAAAGCCTCGTGGCTGCTATCCGCTCTGAGGGCGGCTCAGCAGAATACCAGAGTCTCGATGTCACTAATCGTGCTAACTTCCAAGCCTTTGTGGAATTTGCAAAGAGCAAATTTGGCCACGTTGATGTCATCGTCAACAATGCCGGCGTCATGCCACTCTCGAAGTTAGAAGCCCTCAAAGTCGATGAATGGGATTGGATGATTGATGTCAACATTCGTGGCGTACTCAACGGTATCGCCGCCGGACTCCCAGAGATGAAACGTCAGGGATTCGGCCAGTTCGTCAACCTGTCTTCCATTGGTGGACACAACGTTTGGCCAACCTGCGCCGTTTACTCAGCCACCAAGTTCGCTGTGCTGGCGATTTCCGAGGGACTGCGCCAGGAAAACACCGACATTCGTGTGACAGTGATTTCACCGGGTGTAACTGAGTCCGAACTAGCAGATAGTATTACTGATACCGAAGCTGGTCAAGGAATGGAGGAATTCCGGAGAGTAGCACTTCCCGCTGAAGCCATAGCCAAAGCCATCGCCTTTTCCATCGACCAACCAGACGACGTAGATGTGAATGAGATTATTGTGCGCCCCACAGCTAGCCCGCATTAAAAATCAAATAAGTTGACTGATGACTGATGACTGATGACTGGTGACAGGGGAGTTATTATTCTCGTTGTCTCCCTCATCTCCCTTGTCTCCCTCATCCCCCCACCTCCCCATCACC
>NZ_JACKZU010000551.1:0-3584 GCF_014222165.1 Nostoc sp. 2RC | reverse complement strand
TCTAGCTAAGTATCCAAAAAATTACCCTCCACACTCCCCACACTCCCCACACTTCCCACACTCCCCACACCTTTTTTTCGCTCACCCACCCCACCCCGAACTTCGGGGAGGTAATAAGCGTTTGAGCTGAAGTTGACACCAATGGTGAGAACTTTGTGTCTACGTTGTTTCAATTATTTGGTGTGAGTCCTCTAAGTATTTAAACTACTGCTGAGATGGAAAGGTGAGTAGTAGAAACTCTATGACTCATACATAGCAATGCTATTTCAGTTTTGAACAATATCGGTGTTGACTGTTGGCTGTTGACTGTCAATGACCCTAACACGTAATATTTCACAAATTATTTGGGATTACTACGCGATCGCTCGTAATGATGAAAATATGTTGTGAGGACTTACGCAAGTACTATTTTGTCATTGCGACTGGAACGTAGTGTAGGGAAGCAATCCCAATGTCAGGGTGAGTGTCAACCCACCCCCTCTATTGACGAAATTACGTTATTTTTGCGTAAGTCCTCATTGAGGTATGAATCTTTTAAAGTTGTCATAGTTAGTAATCCTTCATAGAAGCAAGCTATAACTAGTGTCTTTGCACCAGAAAGATAACCACGCAAGAGACTTATCTCTCGATCGTTAGTTATCATCAAATGACAAACGAGAAAATTACTACTAATGACTGCTGAAAGCTAATAGTAGAATAAGGTACAGAAAAGCTGCACGGAAAGGAGGAAGCAAAATTGGATGAGATGAGGGCGGCGCTAGAGTTAGCGACTGAGGAAGAACTACAAGACTTAACGGCAATTTTATTTAGTCGTAAGTTCAATCCCCTAGACTACGTTCATACACCCGAACCCATCGAAGTGCAAAGCCAAGACCGTAAAGCTTGGCTAGATGCACTAGAAGGTCGCTTCCGCTTTTTGGCGGCAGATGGGATTACAGTATTGCGGGGACGCACAGACCAAGTAACTTACCGACAAGCACTCGTTCAAGTATGCAAGTATCTAAAAATTCCTTATTCTAATCAATTGACAACCGTTGATTTAGAAGCAGAAGTATTTTTACATCTGCTAGGACAGGTGTGGAAAAAATTGCCAGAACAAGAAAAACAAAAATTGACTCTACGGATACAGCGTCAGCTTATCAAATCAGATTTAAAACAACCTTTACCACTTTTATTGCAACGCGATCCCTTGGGGCTACTTTTTAAAGGCGGTAGTGCGTTGGTTGTTACTTCCATCCTCCAACCAGTTGTACTCAAGCAAATTGCCCGTCAATTTGCCATACACCTTGCCACCTACGAAGTAGCCAAACAAACGGCCATTAAAGGCACGGAAGCTGCAACAACTCAGTTTCAAAGCTATGTAACTATGCAAATGGCCAGACGTGGTATGACGGTGAGTGCAGCTCGTTATGGAGCAGTTCGCACCATGTTTACCGTGATTGGGCCAATGATGTGGGCTTGGTTTTTTGCGGACTTGGGATGGAGAGCGATCGCTACTAACTATGGTCGCATCATCCCCACTATTTTCGCCTTAGCTCAAATTCGTCTCACTCGCGCTGAATGTTGGGAGCCAGCTTGAATAAAGCTTTTTACCATTTCAACTGCCGTTGGAACTACTCTTTATTAGCACTGTTAATCTACCCGTTAAGTCCTTTTGTGGGGGCTGTGACTGTAGTTTTGGTATCATTCATCACTTGGATGAAACAATACCGCCAAATTAGCCGCCGCCCCCTCAATTGGGGATTTGCCCTTTTAAGTCTGTTGCTAATAGTTAGTTGTGGCTTTGCCGAAAACAAAATAGAAGCCTTCCTCGGCTTATTTAATTTTTTACCATTTTTTCTCGTTTTCGCCGCTTTCAGCACCCTGATTCAAACAACTTTCCAATTGCGGCAAATGGCTTGGGCTTTGGTGATAGGTTCAATGCCAGTGACGATTCTCGGCTTGGGACAATTATTTTTAGGCTGGAATTTTAAGTTAAAAATTTTGTGGATTGTCTTGGAATGGACGATCGCACCAGGAGGAAATCCACCAGGGCGCATAGCTTCATTATTCTTGCACGCCAACACCTTTGCAGCTTACTTAGTAATAGTGTTCATCGTCAGTCTAGGGTTGTGGCTGGAGCAATGGAAATTGGGCATGGGGAGGCAAGGAAGACAAGGTAGCCATTTTTCTCTCCGAAGTTCTGATCGGAGGAAACCTCCGCTCAGACTTCTCTCCTTGTCTGCCACCCTGCGAGTTCGCGCTAGCGTCTCCCAAAGAGAAGATAAAGCTACATCTCACCACTCCCCACTCCCCTTTATCTTCCTAACCATCGTGGTGATTATGAATTTCATCACCTTGATTTTTACCAATTCGCGTAATGGATGGGCGATCGCTATTTTTACCTGTTTAGCTTACGCACTGTATCAGGGTTGGCGGATTCTTGTCGGTGGGGTTGTCGGTATCGTCACCAGCGTACTTTTAGCGGCTTTTGCTCCCTCAGCGATCGCTCAATTTTTTCGCCAGTACGTTCCTGCTTTCTTTTGGGCAAGGTTAAACGACGATTTGTATCCAGATAGACCAGTGGCTTTGATGCGAAAAACTCAGTGGGAGTTCGCCTGGTCTTTAGCTTGGCAACATCCTTGGACGGGGTGGGGCTTACGTAGTTTTACTGCGCTTTATAAAGCACAGATGCAAATTAAGTTGGGTCATCCCCATAACTTGTTTTTAATGTTATCTGCTGAAACTGGTTTTATTGCTACTTTTGTATTTTGCAGTTTACTTGGTTGGATTTTGATTACAGGAGTCCAATTACTGCGAAATTCCAAACACATAGATACAGGAGATAGATTGCTAATTTTCAGTTATCTTCTCACCGTTGTGGGGTGGATTTTATTAAATACTGTAGACGTAACCCTCTTTGATTTTCGTTTGAATACTCTTTCATGGTTAATTTTGGCTGCTACTTGTGGAGTAGTAAATCACTATAAGCAACAAGAAAAGCTTGCATTTAATTGAAATGGTGACTGGCGATTGGGCATTAGGGACTGGGTAATAGAAAAGCTCTGAGAGTGTGTCAGTTGTAGTTATTTATAGTGCAGTAGTTGTATCAATACTTGTCGGTTAAGGGGGAAAGGGAAAGGGGAAAAGGGAAAGAAAAAACCTTTAACCCTTACCCTTTAACCCCTTCGGGGTTCGCCAGTCGCTCATGGGGGAAACCCCCAAGACCGCGCTGGCTCACCTTTTCCCCAAACCAAATTCCAGTTTAAAATCCTTAACCGAGCAGTATTGGTAGTTGTATTATTTTCCCACCAACCTACAAATTGAATATTTTTAAATAAAAGTTTCTTTATTGTTTTTCAGTGTATGCACTGGGGACATATAAAGGTTGAAGTTAATAACATAACTATATTCACGTCTGTGACTGTGAGTGTGACTAAAACCTAATTAGTCACTGTTGCTGATTGTTGGGAAGGTGTAGGAATAACCCTTTGGGGTTTTTCTACATGACGGGCATCTCTTGTAGATGCCCTTTTGTATGTTTATTTTTCAGCAAGAAAATTGGAATTTCCACATTAAATTATTTTCTGATTGTTTTAAATATT
>NZ_JACKZU010000550.1:0-3592 GCF_014222165.1 Nostoc sp. 2RC | reverse complement strand
GATATTGACGAAGGCACATTTGACTTTGCCATCAGTGGCACAGTTAAACCTGTTCCTACTCCAGAAATCCAAGTTCTTAACGGCACAGTTGATATTGCAGATGGTATGACCACCATTGATTTTGGCAACACCACTGTCGGTAACACCCTAACTGAAACCTTTACTATTCAGAATATCGGCACAGCTGCACTCAACTTAAGTAATCTTGAACTTCCTGACGGCTTCAGTTTAGTGGGAACTTTACCCACTAGTGTGGCTGCAAATGCTTCCACCACCATCACTGTGGCACTCAACACTAATACACCTGGAACCTATAGTGGTAGTTTGAGTTTAAGCAACAACGATAGTAATGAAAGTCCTTTTGACTTTGCTATTACCGGCATAATTAAACCCGCTCCTACTCCGGAAATTCCAATTCTCAATGGCACCAGCCGTTCCGAGTTCTTACAAGGCAATGCCCCAGCCAACAAGATTTATGGCTTTGGGGGATCGGATACCATCGTAGGTAATCTCAAAAATGACCAACTTTTCGGAGGTGATGGAAACGATACTCTCTGGGGAAGTGATGGTGATGACTTGCTCTATGGCGATAGTGGTAACGACTATCTTTCCGGTAATAATGACAACGATACCATATTTGGTGGTATTGGCGATGACAAACTCTACGGAGGCGCAGGCAATGACTGGCTTTATGGCGGTTCAGGTAACGACATACTCACAGGAGGTTATGGTAATGATATTTTTGTGTTGGCTTCACGGGAAGGTACTGACTCAATTCTTGACTTTGAAGTAGGTAAAGACAAAATTGCTCTCTCAGGTGGTCTGCAATTTGGTCAATTAGTGATACAGCAAAAAGCAAGTCAAGCCTTCATTCTAGATAGTTCTGACAATCAAGTGTTGGCGAAGTTGGATAATGTGAGTGCAAGTATACTTATAGCTCAGGCTTCTACAACTTTTATGACTATTTAGTTCAGTTGGGGACTTGCAAATAAAACAATATTCCATAGAAGATTGTTGACTGTTAACCGTTGGCGGTTGACAGTTAACTATTAATAGTCATCAGTCAACTACCTTACCAATTTGGTATGATTTCTATCAATTAGTTATGTTGCAAAAACTTAACAATTAGCCAGATTTGAGATTACAGCTACTCGTTAGTTTGCGATCGCCAATTTGCTAATCCTAAATTTAAAAACTTGGCCCACTCCGCCGCTAAAGGAATTTCTGTAAACGGAACGCGCACTGAGTCAGTGGATTGGGAAAAGACAAACTCTAACTCTATAGAACTACCTTTTTTTGGTAAATTCTCTATATTTATTAATTTGCCATCTACTAAAAGATGTATTTCTTGGACATTAATTAAAGAAAATGTTTCTAACTTAATCGGCCCTTGGGGTGTGGGTTTACCCCAGGTTATAGAGTTTCCTTTTTGACCTAATACTGAATAAATATCATACTTAGCCCGTTCAAATTGCTCTGCCCAAGCACGATAGGCTTCAACTTTTTGATACTCCCTTGAGCCTTGCCAAGCTAGCCAGAAAAACATTGCTAATAGAGGTAACCACAAAAGACCACGTTCCATCGTTTCAACAGTCCTGAGTTATGAAGTGAAGGTAAACTAAAGTGCAAATTACACCAACAAGGGGCACAGATAAGTTATGGTAGTGGGAAAACTGGCAAAAAGCGGTGATGAGTTAATATGAGAAAGCTTATATTATTGTGCTTGTTTGTCATTGGGTTGGGAACTGCTGTATTTGGTTTCCTGAATTTCCAGGGACTTGCAGTTAAAGGCGATTTTGAGACGATTTTGCTTGATTTTCGTGAAGATATTCCATCAAGTGTGGTGCAACAGAATTTACAAGCGATCGCTAAACAATACAACGTTACACCCCAATTAGACAACAAGTTTTCTGCCAAGGATAATGTCTATATTATCAAGGGCGATGGACAGCGACTCCAAGAACTAAAAAAATCTCAGTTTGCCCAAGTTACAGAATTCATAGAGCCAAACTATATCTACAGAAAGATTCCACAACCAGGTGAAGCCGCTTGGCTGGGAGAATTTTTGCGACCCGAAGAAAACGATGAGGTAAATCTCTCATTAACTGGCCCCAATGACCAATATTACAGCAAGCAGTGGAACTTGCACAAAATTGGCATTGAAGGCGCATGGAGTCAAACCAAAGGTAGTGGTGTCACCGTTGCAGTGATTGACACTGGGATTACCAAGGTGCGCGACTTATACGAGACGAAATTTGTCAAAGGCTATGATTTTGTCAACGACAGAGAAAAAGCTGATGACGATAACGGTCATGGTACTCACGTTGCTGGAACCATTGCCCAAGCCACAAATAACAAATATGGCGTAGCTGGAATTGCTTATGAAGCCAGTTTGATGCCACTGAAGGTACTGAGTGCCTATGGTGGCGGTACTGTAGCCGATATTGCCGAAGCGATTAAATTTGCTGCCGATAAAGGCGCAGATGTGATTAATATGAGCTTGGGTGGTGGTGGTGAAAGCAAGTTGATGAAAGAAGCGATCGAATATGCCCATAGAAAAGGTGTAGTCATCATTGCCGCAGCAGGTAATGAAAGCGCCAACGGGGCAAGTTATCCGGCGCGTTATCCTCATGTCATCGGTGTTTCAGCCATCGGCCCGGACGGCGAAAAAGCACCTTATTCCAACTTTGGTGCAGGGGTCGATATCTCAGCTCCCGGTGGTAGCGAAGCTGGTAAGATTCTGCAAGAAACCATTAACGAAAAAGGCGAAGGCGTATTTCTTGGTTTCCAAGGTACAAGCATGGCTTCCCCTCACGTTGCTGGTGTGGCGGCATTAATCAAAGCTAGTGGTATTAAAGAACCAGATGAAATTTTAAAAGTCCTCAAACAATCAGCACGAGTTATCCAAGATGATGGTTTGAATTATTATGGCGCAGGACAACTGAATGCAGAAGCAGCAGTGAAACTAGCTGTTGGAGGGCAAATCAGTTTCCAAGATTTCTTCCGGTGGTTAAGAGACAACGGCTACTTGAATCCTGGCTTTTGGATTGACGGTGGTGCAGTAGCACTGTTACCCAAGATTTTAATGGTCATTGGTTCTTACCTACTGGCTTGGTTTTTACGAGTTTACTTCCCCTTCACTTGGAGTTGGTCTTTGTTTAGCGGTTTAATTGCTGGCAGTTCTGGGTTATTTTTCCTCAAAGGAATTTATATCTTTGACCTTCCTCAATGGCCCTTCCGGGTTTTGGGCAGTTCAATTCCCGAACTCGGCAATACCCTCCAAGGAACTGATGCATTAAATCCCTTATTTGCCAGCGTATTGATTCCCATTGTCTTAATGGCATTACTGTTAGGACATCCCAGCTGGAAATGGTTTGCTATAGGTTCAACACTAGGAGTAACAGCCTGCTTAACAGTAAGTGCCATTTACGACCCAGCAGTTTGGGGATTTGGAAACGTTAATTTAGCACGTCTATTTCTCATCGCCAACGCCATACTTTGTTACGGACTTGCTCGTTTAGCATTGCAAAACGAAGAAAAAGCAGCATAAATGGGTATGGGGCAAGCAGGAGGTGTGGGAGGTGTGGGAGGA
>NZ_JACKZU010000549.1:0-3634 GCF_014222165.1 Nostoc sp. 2RC | reverse complement strand
ATCTCCCCATCTCCCCACCTCCCCACCTCCCCATGACACAACAACCCCACCCAGACTCCTCTGAAATTACGCTAATTTGTGCTGTGGTCACTGTCAGCGATACACGCACGGCAAAAACAGACAAAAGTGGTCAGCTAATTCAGCAGTTACTCATTGCTGCTAACCATGCTGTAGGAGCCTATGCGATTATTAAAGATGAACCAACACAGATTCAACAGCAGATAGAAAGTCTCGGCAAAAGTGCAAATTTGGATGCTGTAATTTTTAACGGTGGTACGGGTATTGCACCGAGGGATACTACCTATGATGCAATTGAGCAATTATTAGAGAAAACCTTGCCGGGATTTGGTGAGTTATTTCGTTTTTTAAGTTATCAAGAAATTGGCTCGCGGGCGATCGCTTCTCGCGCCGTGGCAGGTATTTATCAAAATAAATTAATCTTCTCGCTTCCTGGTTCCAGTAATGCCGTGCGGTTGGGTATGGAAAAACTGATTTTGCCCGAACTGGCTCATTTAGTAAGTCAAATGCGGAAATAGAGTTGAGAACGGTATTAGAATTAATCATCACCTTACTTTGACTGTGCGATCGCTTCTGGCGCTGTTGCTGGTATTCATCAAAATAAATACTACGTACTGTTGTGGTAATGTAAGTACGTGTGGTGAACAAAAGGGAAAAGCTTTGTTAAGCGAATATCATAGAAAAAAGTTACTGCATCACTTTCACTGTCTGGATGCCGATAATTCAGGCTTCATTGGGAAAGAAGATGCTGAGATTTTTGCTCAGAGGTTCGCCAACATCCGTGGCGCAGACCTTGGTTCAGAGATTCACAAAGATTTGTTGTTTAAGTGGCTTGATGTTTGGGAAAATTTTTGGTCTAAAGCGGATTTGGATGGAGATGGTAAGGTAAGTCCCGAAGAATTTTGTCAGGGCATAGAGAAAGCCGTTTCAAATCCAGATTATAACGACCCTTTAATAGAGACTGTGTTTGACATTGTTGATTTAGACGGTGATGGTCAGATATCGCAACAAGAGCATCGTCTCTTTTTCAGTGTGTTTGACTTAGACGCTGAAAAATCAGCTTTTGTTTTCTCCAAGCTTGATATCGATAACGACGGCATTCTTTCTAAACAAGAGTTTGTTTCTGCTAAGAGAGAATTTCTCACTGAAAAGGAACCCGGTGCTTTAGGCAACTGGTTTTGGGGTTCTGTGGAGTAATGCAGATTCCAAATAAAAAAAACCTCGAAGATTCGGGGTTTTTTTTCTTAAATTAGTTTTTCAACAATTTTTAGAATGGTGCGATCGCTAAACAAATAACAGCTAAAATTGCACCGATGATATAAAACACTCCAACTACTTGCAATTCTGACCAGCCTGTTAGTTCTAAATGATGATGTAGCGGTGCCATTTTGAAAAGACGCTTGCCTTTGCCATCGGGGCCTTTGGTGGCTTTGTAGTAACTTACTTGTGCCATTACAGATAAAGTTTCTACGAAGAAGATACCACTGAGAATGAACAGGGCTACTAAGCTATTTGTTAACAACGCCACAGCGGCTAAAGCTCCTCCTAGCGCCAGGGAACCAGTATCCCCCATGAAACCGCGGGCTGGGTTCCGATTATGGGCTAAGAAACCCAAACAACCGCCACTTAATGCAGCACAGAAAATCATCAAACCTGGTGCTGTGGGTGCGATGAGAGCGCCTAAGGCTAAAAACGCGATGGCTACTGTTCCCCCTGCTAAGCCATCAATACCATCAGTTAAATTAGTAGCATTACTTTCTGCAACTAGCACAAAACCTGCCAGAGGCCAGAATAAGAAACCCAAGGGCAGTGTCAAGCTAACCCAAGGCAAAGCTATATTTGTAATATTAGAAGGTTGATTAAACATCAGCCATAGGCAAAACACCACCGCAAAACTGATTTGTAAACCCAGCTTCATCCTGGGAGATATACCTTTATTTGATTTACGGCGGAGAATTTGCCAATCGTCCAGCCAGCCAATCAACCCGTAGCTGATTGTTAATGCCGAAACTGCAAGCACTTCTGTAGCAAAGTTAGACAATACACAGGCAAGTATCACAGCTACAGGGACAAAAAATATGCCGCCCATTGTGGGAGTGCCTGCTTTTTTAAGATGAGCTTGGGGCCCATCTTCGCGGATGATTTGTCCGGTTTTAAGTGCTTGTAGTATTGGTATTATTAAATAACCAGCGATACCTGAAGCTAGCGCAGACAATAATAATGGCAACGTTAAGGACATAGCGTGCCAGGGTAACCTATTGGCCAGCCAATCCAAGAAAAATGCGGTTGTGCCTAACCCTAAGGCTAATAAAGAGGCTAGAGCGATTCCAGAAATGTTTAATCCTTGCTCAGGAGATAATTTAGCGTCCACAGAAGTTTCCCTTCACTCCACACTTACAAAAGTAAATACCAGAAACGAGGTATATTACCAAGTTCCCCAAGACAAAATTATTAGTCTTCAGCGATTCCAATATCGTCGTCATCATCAAGGTCGTAATCGCCGATTCCATCTTCTACCCCCATGAGGGAGTCTATTTCTTCTTCATCATCTTGAAAATCCGGTTCGTGAACGTCACGCGCTATGAGACGACCGTTACTTTGTAACCAATCTAGAAGGGAGGATTCTTGCTTCAGGGGGATGACACCAGCTCGTTGATTACGAGGTTCTTCACGTAATGGAGAGTTCAACATATCGAGGAAGACAACAAAAGGTTTACGTAACTTGACATTTAGAGTCTATCACTTGACACGGATTAATTTAGTTATCCTTTCAACCCTTGAGTTGATAAATCCGCATTGAGATAGAAATTTTTATTTAATAAGCTTATGGTTTACGGAAAGTGGTTATTAGTAATTTTTTTGGCTTTACACATAGGTGATGAATAACTTGTTTATGCTGATGAAAAGAAAGTGATTTTTGAGGTCACAGACTATGCTGGGAAAAACGGCTCTTATTGATGCCATCGCTGGTACAAATCGCGGTTTATTGGCGACTGAAGCACAGAAACAGGCTATCTTAGCAGCGATCGCTAACTTAGAAGACAATAATCCTACACCTCGTCCATTAGAAGCAAAGGAATTGCTTGATGGCAATTGGCGATTACTATACACCACTAGCCAGGGCATTTTGAACTTAGATCGTTTGCCTTTTTGCAAACTCGGTCAAATTTATCAGTGTATTCGGGTAGAAACTACCAGAGTTTACAACATAGCAGAAATTTATGGCTTTCCTTATTTAGAAGGTTTAGTCAGTGTTGCTGCAAAATTTGAGCCAGTTTCACATCGACGCGTCCAAGTAAAATTTGAGCGCTCTATTATTGGGTTACAACGTTTAATAGAATACAATTCTCCGGCAACTTTTATCCAACAAATTGAAGCAGGTAAAAAATTTCCGGCAATTGATTATGCTATCAACAACAATCGACAGCAAGGCTGGTTAGATATTACTTATATAGATAACGATTTGCGAATCGGTAGAGGTAACGAGGGAAATGTGTTCGTATTGAGTAAAACATAAGTTTATGCAAAAATACTGTTTGCGAACGAAGGTACGTTATAACGACAACTTTGTCAAGAAGGTTTAAACACTGTTTTGGATTGGGGTGGGGAGGTGGGG
>NZ_JACKZU010000054.1:0-28714 GCF_014222165.1 Nostoc sp. 2RC | reverse complement strand
TCCACATCCCCATTTCCCCGCGTCCCCCCGTCTGCTTCAATCACCGACGTGAGTCCTGCTGAGATTTCTGATGCGATTTTCGCCATGTACTCAGCTATTTGAGCCAAAGTGCGTAGCTGTCCTATTTCCTCAGGATTTGGCTTGGGTAAATCCGGATATAGTTCCAGTAATGCTCCCAAAATTTCCACGCGTTTGATGGAATCAATGCCCAAATCAGCTTCAATATCCATCGTTAGTTCTAACATTTCCGTTGGGTAGCCTGTTTTATCACTAACGACGTTCAACAGAGTTTGACTTAGGGTATCTTGGTCAATGACTACTGGTGCTGTGGGTGTGAGATTTTCTTTTGGCTGGGTAATATCGAAAATTGCTGGTGCAGTCTGATTGTCTATTGATGGAGCAATATCTAGAACTGCTATTGTTTGATGGTTTGTGCCATTACCGTTAGTTAAAATTGGCTCAGATTTACTGGCAAATCCGTTGCTGTGTAAAACAACAGGTGCATCATTGAGAATTAGGTCGTCTTCTTTTGATAATGGAACCGTCGGATGATCTTGATAGTTGACTGGTGGTATTAAACTTTGTGGGATGGTATTGCTAGAAGATGGTAGTTGATAATGTTGCTGAAGTAATTGGAAAAAGTTATTAGTGTATTCCTGTTGATAGTTGAGATATTCCTCATGGATGCGGAGACTTTCACCTTGATGGTCGTGAAACCGCATGATGCTACGCTCGGAACTGGAGACTATTTGTTGCTGTGTTGTAATTGGTGAATCGTTAAATTTAGTATTTCGCCACAACTCATGTTGTTGTTCCATGAGTTGGAAAAAGGTTTTAGTATATTCTGTTTGATGCTTTAAAGATTGTTCGTGAATTTGTAAGATGTCATGTTGATGACGATTGAATTCTATTAAGGTGTACTCTAAGTTATCTATTGCTGTGAGGTAATTTAGAGGAAGTTCGGCACTAGTTTGTAAAGACTTGAAATCGAGTTTTTCTGATTGTCCGTTTTGGAGAGATTTCACTCCATTATTAACTGTTACTTTCTCTGTTGGTCGAGGGGGATTATATGTTACTGAATTATGGTTATTGCCATTAGTAACAGGGGATTGATGATTGGCTGTTAGTTTTTCGGTTGTGGGAGGAGATGTTGGTGAATGGGGTGTATTGCCGTTAGTAGTAAGTTTTACTTGATGCCCATTTTGCATAGCTTTTTCAAAGGACTGCTTGGTTTTTTCTGACACATAATTAGTGCTATTTAAGCGGATATTCAAAAGTTTATTGCTAGAAACTTCTGGAATTTTCTGCTCTAGTTGATGGGGGTCTAGGTTTTGTAAAGGTAATCCAGCAACGCGCAACTGAACAACAGCTTCTTTCAAAGAGCGATCGCTATCTTTGAGATGACTGGGATTTAAGGCTACGGCTAAATGAGGACGATGGCCGAGAATATCTTTGACTAAGTTGGTGAGGACGCTACGCGGCCCAAATTCGACAAAGCAGTAACCGCCTTCAGCATAAATATTTTCAATTTCCTCCTTGAATAATACTTGACTTTTCAAGTGTTCTTTGAGGACTTTTTGAATAACTTGTGCTTCATTGGGGTAACGTTTGCCGGTGACATTGGTGTAAACCGGAATTTGTGGTTCGTTAAAAGTAACTTTCTCAATTGCTTTGGCAAAGGGTTGCTGGGCATAAGCCACTAATGAAGTGTGAAAAGCTGCTGAAACTGGCAATAAAACTGTAGAGAATCCTTGAGTTTTTAGAGCTTGTTCCACATTGGCAATTTCAGCTTTTTTCCCAGCCAACACCATTTGATTTTGAGAATTTAAGTTAGCAATACTGATTTCGGGGAAACTCTGAATTAGTTCTGTAACTTGATTGACATCCCCTTTCACTGCTAACATAGCTCCGGCATCAAACTGGGGATCTGTTGGTGTGGCCATTGCTTGACCCCTGGCTTTCACCAGGAAAAAGTAATCCTCTCCACTCAAAACCCCCGCAGCCCATAAGGCTGTGAGTTCTCCAAAGCTATGTCCGGCCACAAAATCCGGCTTGAACCCTGCTTGTTGCAATATCTTGTACAAACCAGCGCTAAAAGCCCCAATTGCCGGCTGTGCGTATTCTGTTTGTTGCAACAGTTTCATCTGGGCAGTTTTGCGATCTAAATCGAACACTGGCGGCGGGAAAACAACTTCTGACACGGGTTGCAAATTATCTGCGCTCAAAAGTCCATCGATTTGAGTATAAGTCTCTGCCAAGGAGGGGAAATTAATGGTCAGTTCCCGACCCATTTCTAAATATTGCGAACCTTGTCCAGAAAATAGAGCAACTACTTTCCCTGCTGTAACTATGCCTGTTTTGCGGTAGTAAATACCTTGGGGATGTTCCCAAGATTCTACTTGCAGCTTGTTTTTCAGCAATTCAATACTTGTTTGTAATAAATTGCTCGCTTGGGTGAGAGAATCAGCAACAAATCCCAGTCTGGCATTTGTCAGTGGAATTTCTAAAGATTGAGATGCTGCAATCAATTGTGCGTAATGCTGCTCTTTTGTGTCAGATTGCAATTGGTCTTTGATGGCTTGACAGCGAGACAACAATTCTTCAGGCGTTGACGCAAATAACAACACAGATTGAGCGGGTTTGTGTAAACGATAAGGGCGATTTTGTTGGGTTTTGTATTCTTCTAAAATCACATGATAATTTGTGCCACCAAAGCCGAAAGAACTCACCCCTGCTCGTCTTGGCTGGTCATCGCTGGTAATCCAAGGTCTGGTTTCGGTATTTAAATAAAATGGGGAATTGTCAATATCCAATTTAGGATGGGGTTTGCTGACGTTAATTGTGGGTGGTAACACTTTGTGGTGCAAAGCCAAAGCTGTTTTAATCAGACTCGCCGCACCCGCAGCCGCTTTTGTATGACCAATTTGTGATTTGACAGTTCCCAAGGCAATATATTGTTTTTTGGGATTGTTTTCGCCAAAAACTTCTTTAATTGAGTTAAATTCTGCTGGATCTCCGGCCATAGTGCCAGTACCGTGTGCTTCAATCAAACCGACACTAGCCGGGGAAAATCCGGCATCTTCGTAAGCGCGACGTAAGGCTCTGACTTGTCCTTCTGTTCGCGGTGCATAGATGCTTTTATAACGTCCATCGCTGGAAGTACCGATGCCTTTGATCACTGCATAAATGCGATCGCCATCTCGTTCGGCATCTGCAAGGCGTTTGAGTACTAACATCCCCACGCCTTCACCCAACATCATACCATCGGATTCTGCATCGAAAGGTTTGACGTTTTGACCAGGGGAAACAGCAGGAGTTTTACTGAAACACATATAGGCCAAAATTGAGTTATCAGTGTCAACTCCCCCAGTCAGCATCATATCGGCGCGATGTTCCACTAGTTCGCTAATTGCCATTTTTAAAGCACCCAACGAACTCGCACAAGCCGCATCGACAACACAGTTAGTACCGCCAAAATCTAAACGGTTGGCAATTCTTCCAGCCACAACATTTGCAAGCATACCGGGGAAGGCGTTTTCCTCCCACTGCACATATGCACTTTTGATTTTTTCGATAATTTTTTGTGTATCCTCATCGGATAAACCACTGCTTTTGAGGGCTTTTTCCCACACTGGATACTGCATTCTGGCAGTTAGTGGTACACCCAACTGTCTACCTAGTGCTACACCTAAGATTACCCCAGTGGCTTGACGATCAAACTGTCGAGATTCCCCGTAACCAGCATCTTCCATCGCCGCTTTAGCAACAATCAAACCCAGCAATTGCGAAATATCTGTTACTTCTAAAATGTTGGGCGGTAGTCCAAATTCCATCGGATTGAAATTAACATCCGGGATAAATCCACCTCTTTTACAGTAGGTTTTATCAGATGCTCTGGGGTTAGGATCGTAATATTCTTCTATGTTCCAACGTGAAGCAGGAACATCAGTAATACAATCAACTTTATGAATGATTTTTTCCCAGTATTCCTGTAAATTTTGGGATTGGGGGAATATTGAAGCCATCCCAATAATGGCAATATCAACTTGTTGGCGTTGTGTACTGATTTTGCTATTTAATGGTGAATTTTCAACCATAGTTTTTTTTTCCTCTATGAGTTTGAGTACAGCTTGTTCACAATTGCTTACTTCCTCTTGCAACTGTGCCAAAACAGCTTCAATTCTAGAAGCAGCCATGACTTTATCTTCACTAATGGATTGATGAAATATAGAGGTATCAATAGATTTAAGTTCAAAATTCAGGAATAACCCGAAATAACTATTAATTTACTGATTATCAGTTTGCCTAGCATCTCTTGATAAAGCAATACTGGTATTTGGATAACTCCAAAAAATAAATTATTCCGGTTGTGGTCGTTGACTGTTGACTGTTGACTGTTGACTGCTGACTGCCAACCGTCAACCGTCAACACTCTTCCGTGGAATATTTTTTTAATTGGAAGTCCCTTGTGCAGCTCGCCGTTAGAATCGTTACTGTTGAGGGTCAATTGTCACAATTGAGTTGAGAATCGTTTAATCAAGGGTGTTATGATTTCTGAAATTCTCTAAAACTGATTCAGCTTGGCTATCAAAGTTCCATCGGTTTTGAATTCTGGATTTTAAATCTTTAGGATTGAATACCTCTAAAAACAAGGTAAGTTGAGATTTTACACTAATGACCGTTTTGATGGAAAATAACACAATATTTAACTACATTAGTTTACCTCAACGTTGCAACATGAATTTTTAATCAGATGTAGATTGGAATTCTCTGATTCAGAATTCGTATTAAATTGCAGGTTACAGGTAATCTTAGACTGATTATGTCTCCATTACAATTGATATGCAACTTGGATACAATTAGATACATATTGCTAGATGAAATATTTTTTGTTCGTAGGGTTTTTGGTAATTTGCAATTCACAAGATTGTCTGCTTGCTTGTAAATTTACGACTCCAATGTGTAAATTAATTAAAACGTAGCTAAATCTCTACAGAGTCCTCTTCTGAATTAGCATCATCGTCTCCTTTATTAGTTATTGCCTGATGCTGAGCAGATGCTAAGAGCTTTTGCTCAAGCCTACTAATACTAATTCCAAGCTCAGAAGCTGTTTTGCGTTTCCACTCTTCTAGCTCACAATCATGTTGATTGAGCCATTCACGCACCGCAACACGCGCCATCTCAGCTTTGCGAAGCGTCTGGCGAGCTGCATGAAACATCAGTCGCTGGTTATCAAAGCTTGGCAATGAGAGCATGAATCGCTGTAGTTTCATCTTATTCAGGGTCTTTCGGGGGCGATCGCTATCATTCACATAACTATTAAAACTCTTTTCAATTAGTATCTCATATCCCAAAAATCCCCGGACAAAATTGCATACAAATTGCATCTCTGGGGATTTAACAGTTAACAGTCAACTATTAACTGTTAACTATCAACACCCTCCACTGAAATCTTTCACAAGTCCAGTAGGCTTGGCATATAGCTTTTACATCTATCCAAAAGTTGATTTATTGCAAAGTTTTTTATGTCTTAATCAATCAGTTAATTTTTTCATTAATTCTTGTTGCTAAACAACAAAATTTACCAACCAGTGAAATTAGCCACTGGGAACTATATCTAAAGAATGAAAAAATTGACTTTATCACCAAACAATCACCAAATAATTACACATTTTCTAATGCTGAGTAACACCAATTACATAAAAACCTTAAACGCTTCTCAAAATTTGCAATTCTCTTACATAAATTTCTTCAACATCTTGTTATTAACTATTTTACAAAAGTGTTGCATATGGATTGCAATTGAGTATCAATCAGTTTATCGTATGTAATTAAATAGGTAATTTAAATACTGTTTGTTGTGGAAAATGGAGAGATAAAAGATAAGCTTCTCTGATTACTCAATTAATCGATAGATTCCTAAATAGACAGTATTATAATCTGATTAATACGATGAACCGTGTTGTATGAAGCGTTCTCCATAATTAAACTGTCATGAAAATATAAGGGCTTGCTGGCATGAGACTATCTGAGTTAGATCCACTCATACCGCTAACTGAGTTAAAAGAAGAACTCTTGAAATTACCAAAAGGTTATTCGTTTTATGAAGAAGAATTGGTAGATTTCCTATCCAGACGAAGATGGCCTGAAAGTAATCGCCGCATCGATAGAACAACTTTTTGGCGGTGGCGGAACGACAACGGAATTGAACATCAAAAAGTATTCAGCAGATTGGATATATTGAAACTCTGCCAAATTTGCGACCACTATCGAATAGATGGAACTCGCAGCGAATACTTAGCGATTATTAAAAGCAAAAAAGAAGCAGTGCTTAACAAATAAAGTCAGAATTCAAAATTCAGAATTCAGAATTCAGAATTCAGAATTCAGAAGTCAGAATGCGTTATCCACAGCTGTGCTAACAGAATTCAGGAGCGGAGCAATAAAAGCTCCGCCAAGAATTCTGGATTCAAAATCAAAGTTAGAGATACTCCGCGGAGCCTTCAGAATAACTGGAAAATTAATGGTGTTACAACTATTTGATTTTCTCAAAATTCTGAATTGCATCTAAATTTCATAAATTCACTGATTCTGAATTCTGATTCTTGACAATGTAATCCATAAAACTAAAAAGAAATTCTGAATTCTGAATTCTATTTTATTCCGTAACTTCAGAAGATAATTATGATACCAAAACAAAAAGAATCATTTATTAAACCATTCATTAAACCTATAAGTTGGTCATCAGCCATGTTAGCAGGTATTATGGCTGTAGCTACCGTTGGGGTTTCACTTTATACTTTTTCAAAATTTCAGCTGTTTTCTAAAGAAGAGCCTGTAGTTACTTCTAGTAGTCCTCCTAAAATGACTGCTGTTTCCGCCTTAGGACGTTTAGAACCTCAAGGAGAAGTTATTCGCCTGTCTGCTCCCGAATCCCAAGCAGGTGTTCGAGTCACAAAACTGCTGGTAAATAAAGGAGATAGGGTGCAGGAGGGGCAAATAGTTGCACTTTTGGACACTTATTTTCCTCGTCTTGCAGCTTTAGAAAAAGCTCAACAACAGGTTGTAGTTGCTCAAGCTAGTCTCAATCAAGTAAAAGCGGGAGCAAAAGCTGGAGATATCTCTGCACAACAAGCAACCATCGCTCGTTTAGAAGCTGAGTTAGAGGGAGAAACTTCTGCACAACAAGCAACCATCGCTCGTTTGGAGGCAGAATTGCGTAACGCTGAAAGTGAAAATCAGCGATATCAGAAGTTATACAAAGATGGTGCGATTTCTGCTTCCGATGCAGATGCTAAACGTTTGCGACTCGATACCGTTCAGCAGCAGCTCAATGAAGCTAAAGCTTCTCTGCGTCGCACTATCGAAACCCTACAAAAGCAATTAATCGAGGCCAGAGCCAGACTCAAGAGTATAGCTGAAGTTCGCCCCACTGATATTGCAGCAGCACAAGCTGATGTTGAAAGCGCCATCGCCTCTGTTAAACAGGCTCAGGCAGAATGGGATTTAAGCGTGGTGCGATCGCCCATAACCGGACAAATCATGAAAATTAATACTTGGCCCGGAGAAATTATCGGTACTACGGGAATAGCTGATATAGGTCGCACACAACAAATGTATGTCGTTGCAGAAGTCTATGAAACTGATATCCAAAAAGTGCGTCTAGGTCAATCAGCCATTATTAGTAGTGATGTTTTTCCAGGAACATTACGAGGAAAAGTTGCTGATATTGGTTTACAAGTCGGTAAACAAAATATCTTTAATAACGCTATCCAAGCAGACACAGACAACAAAATAGTTGATGTCAAAATTCGCATTGATAACCCAGAAGATAATCAAAAAGCGGCTGGTTTGAGTGACTTACAAGTAGAAGTCATGATTTATCTTTGACACCAAATTACAAATACTTTGATTCTCCAGCTTAATCATCAATAAGCATATCAATAAATTAGGGGATATGAAAAATAAAAGTAAGGGCGAATACAACACTTAACAATTAGCACTCCCAATGACTAATACCAATTTGAAAAATGATTGTGACAGATGGATTAATAAAAGCTGCATGTAAAATAAAATCCTCTATTCAAAATCTCAAATTTGTACTGAGCCTGTCGTTGGCGCAGCCTCTCGTAGAGAAGTATCTAAAATTCAAAATGGTATAATTTGTATCCTTGAGGTTCACTAAATGATTCTCTATATACCTCTAGCTTGGCTACAACTAGCCCGACAAAAAATTCGCTTTCTTGTAGCATTAGCTGGGATTGCTTTTGTGGCAGTTCTGATGTTTATGCAAATTGGTTTCCAAGATGCTCTCTATGACAGCGCTACACAGTTACATAACAATTTAGAAGGAGATTTATTTTTAATTAGTGCCCAATATAAATCTTTGACATCTAATCAAAGCTTTGGTCGTGTATATTTATATCAATTAATGGGTTTTGAAAGTGTAGAATCAGTCAGCCCTTTATATGTGCAATTTGCCAAATTTAAGAATCCAGATAATGGGTTAAAATATCCAGTATACGTACTTGGATTCGATCCAGTAAAATCAATTTTTAAATTTCCCCATCTTCAAGAAAAATTGAATTTAATTAAAATTCCTAACATTGTTTTATTTGACCAGGATTCTCGACCAGAATTTGGAGCGATCGCTAAACATTTTCAGGAAGGCAAAACTGTAAGAGTTGAAATATATACTTATACTGGATTGGTTGGTTATAAAGTTAAAATTGGTGGTTTATTTAGTTTAGGCCCTTCCTTTGGAGTTGATGGAAATTTAATTGTTAGTTCTTCAAGTTTTTTGAGGATATTTCAAGATCGTTCTGTAGAAAAAATAGATATAGGCTTAATTAAACTCAAACCTAATGCTAATCCCGAAAAAGTTTTGGCAGATTTATCAATCAATTTACCTAAAGACGTAAAACTTATTACAAAAAAAGACTTTATTGCTCTAGAAAAAAGCTATTGGTCTTTGAGAACGCCCATCGGCTTTGTATTTAACTTGATGGTTTTAATGGGGTTTGTTGTTGGTGTCATCGTTGTCTATCAAATCCTTTACAGTAATATTTCAAGTCATTTAACTGAATATGCAACCTTAAAAGCAATGGGGTTTAAAAACAAATATTTATTAAGTGTGGTTTTTAAACAAGCTCTAATTTTAGCATCTTTGGGTTATGTTCCAGGTTTTATTATCTCTATAGGTCTGTATGATATTTCCAAAAATGCCACTAAATTGCCAGTTATTATGAGTACTGACAAAGCAATACTAGTATTAATTTCAGCAATTCTTATGTGTTTGACTTCTGCATTTTTATCTACAAATAAACTCAGAAAAGTAGATCCAGCAGATATTTTTTAGATAATATATGTTTGATAAAAGATGAAACAAAAACATATTGTTAGTATCAAAAACCTCAATCACTATTTTGGGGAAAAAAAAATTCGTACCCAAACATTATTCGATGTTAATTTTCATATCAAATTTGGCGAAATTGTGATCATGACTGGGCCATCAGGGTCAGGAAAAACAACCTTACTGACTTTAATTGGTGGGTTACGTTCTGTTCAAGAGGGAAGTCTGAAATTTTTGGGTCACGAGCTTTTTGGAGCTAGTAATGAGCAATTAGTTAAAGTACGTCGCCATATTGGCTATATTTTTCAAGCTCATAACTTATTAGATTTTTTAACAGCTAGACAAAATGTTCAAATGTCCCTAGAATTACACAAAAATATTTCTGAATCGGAAGCTCGTAGCAAATCAGAAGCCATACTCAATGCTGTTAAATTAGAAAATAGAGTTAATTACTACCCATCCGATTTATCTGGAGGACAAAAACAACGGGTAGCCATTGCGCGTGCTTTAGTCAGTCATCCTAAATTGGTTTTAGCTGATGAACCTACTGCTGCTTTAGATAGCAAAACTGGTCGAGATGTTGTGACTCTAATGCAGGAACTAGCTAAAGAACAGAATTGTGCAATTTTAATGGTTACTCACGACAACAGAATTTTAGATATTGCCGATCGCATAATCCACATGGAAGATGGTCATCTAGTAAAAGAAGTTTTACAATAGCTTAAATCAAACAAAATTAACCAATAATATTCCCGATTTTTGCAAGAAGTCGGGAATTGAAGTAAATTGTCATATAGTAATCACAAATAATTTGTGAAATATTACGTATTAGGGTTGTTGACAGTCAACAGTCAACCATTAACACCGATATCGCTCACAACTCAAATAGGATTGCTATATATCCTTAGTTGCAATCCAATCGCTAATAAAAATATTCCCTAAGTCTCAAGTTAGACATCCCCAAAGTATGAAGTTATAAATTATAAAATCAAAGAAGATATATAAATAATATAAATCAATGAAGTGTCAGCAGTTGATACTATCTGCTTGTTTCAGATTCAGAATTTTTGGGGATAATTGCGAATTTGCAACTTTAACTACATAAAGTATAAAATTATATGGTAAAAGATTTGATTTTTTGTTTGCACGAAGCAGCTTTAGAGTTCATATTTAAAAAATCTTCAACGCCCAAAGATGTTTCCGAATGTTATATAAATCCTCCTTGTGAATGCACGAATCCAGGGCGAAATATTCAATGTGAAGATTGTGTCTATCTTGAGGCTTGTTTATCTAGTTTTAAGCGATGAAATTTTTGGCGATCGCTAATTAGCTCCTTTGATATAGTTAGTTTTGTTCTGATGATAGAAGTTTGGGAAAACTACAGCATATATTCTATTCTAAGAGTGCAATAAATCAATGAGAAATGCTTATTTAACGTTTAGAATGACGAGTGTTTGACGTTAAAATCATTGTCTCAATCTACTTTATTAGTAGCAATTTGAGTAGAAAATATCAGTTTTCAACATCAACAAACCACAGCAATCTAGAACATACAAGGAACTATAATCGTGAAACCTTTTGATTTTTCTAAAACTGTTTTGGCTAGTCTCTTTGCCATCAGTTTTGCTGCTGCATCCTTACCGGTTACTGTTTCTGCCCAAACCGGAACCTCTGGTAGTGGCACTAGCTCAGGAACTACTTCCGGTACTGGCACAACTGGCACCGGCACAACAAGTACTGGTACAACTGGTACTGGTACAACTGGTACTGGCACCGGAACAGGCATAAATAGTACTGGTACAACTGGAACCGATACAACTGGAACCGGAACAGGCATAAATGGCACTGGCACAACTGGTACTGGAACGGGTACAACTGGTACTGGAACGGGTACAACTGGCACTGGAACCGGCATAAATGGTACTGGCACAACTGGCACTGGAACCGGCATAAATGGTACTGGTATTACTGGCACCGATACAACTGGCACTGGAACAGGTACAACTGGTACTGGAACAGGCATAAATGGTACTGGTACTACTGGTACAACTGGCACCGATACAACTGGTACTGGGACAACCACAGATGGCACTGGTACTGGTATTACAGGTAGTGATGGTACTGGCACTACTACAGATGGCACTGGTACAACAGGTACTAACAGAAATACAGGTGTCACCACTTATCAGGAAAATAGTGGTGGTGGTTCCAATTGGGGTTGGTTAGGTTTGCTTGGTCTAGCTGGTTTAGCAGGTTTGGCTCGTAATGGTGAAAAACCGCGCGCTTATAACGACCCTAATGAAGTAACTACTTCTCGTTATAAATAAGCTAATCACACCCCACTATTAATACGGTTCGGTTAAAGGGGAAAGGGCAAAGGGACTCATGTTTCAAATACATCCAAATCCCTTTACCCCTTAACCTTTTCCCAGACCACAAGGGAAGTTCATACTGCTTATCCGAACCGTATTGATCCCACTATGATGTAGAGACGTTGCAATGCAACGTTTCTATTTTTGTGAAGAGCTAATAAATTAAAGCAAACTAGCAGAGTTAACATCCAAAAATAATGTTGCTTGGGATTGTTGACGAAGAATAGAAGCCGGACACTCTGTGGTTATAGCTCCTTGCAACATTTGTTTGACCACATTAGCTTTACGTGTTTCGGGAGCGAGACAAATAATTTTTTTGGCTGAACAAATTGTTGGAATAGTAACAGTAAAAGCGTATTGGGGGACAGTTTCAATATTTGGAAAGTGACCCGTGTTTACTTGTTGCTGGCGGTTGACTCGATCTAATTTTACTAATTTGATGCTGTAAGGATCTTGAAAATTTGCTACTGCTGGATCGTTAAAAGCCAAATGTCCATTTTCGCCAACACCAAGACAGCACAAGTCAATTGGTTGTGCTTGCAATAATTTAGTGTAGCGATCGCATTCTGACACTGGTTGCAATGCATCACCTTCTATATAGTGAAATTCCTTAGGAGCAACCCTTTTCTCTACACGTTCTCGCATATAACGCCGGAAACTTGCAGAATGCTCCGCACTAATTCCCAAATATTCATCTAAGTGCAACAGAATAATCCGCGACCAATCTACACCACCCAATTTAATTAAAGCATCAAGAAATTTTAGCTGGGAATTACCAGTGGCTAACAATACAGCTGCTGTATCCTGTTCAGTGAGAATTTGCTGTAAATATTGTTGAGTGATTTCTGCAACTGACAACGCCATTTCAACTTCAGAGTTGTAAATCTGCACTAATAAATCATCAACGCGAAAAAAGTTTATAGCGGCTACCATTTGGTTACACAGAAGGTTATCAATAGAGTTGACTGTTGACGGTAAATTACATGGACTTTTAAGGGTGGGATGAACTTCAATCCCTTATTTAGTTATAAAAGATAGATTTTAGGATTTAAAAATTAATTGGCGACTCTTAAGGTAACTCCAAAAAATAAATTATTGCAATTCAGGTTGTTGAGTGTTCACTAGATTCCTTGCATAAGTCGGGAAAAGGGGAAGGGTAAAGGGGGAAAGCTTTAGTATTTTCCCTTTCCCCGGTTGGTGAACTTGTCGAACCATTAACCTTTTCCCACAAGAGTCCAAAAAGCAGTTTTGCAAGAGGTCTACTGTTGACTCCTGACTGTCAACATTTAACAGTCTTCTGTGGAATATTTTTTTACTTGGAAGTCTCTAAGATGAGGTTAAGATACTACACTTCGTAAACAAATTTCTTCTCTAGTCCCTAATCCCCAATCTCCAGTTCCTTGTATTCACAAAAGAATAATTACTAAAAGACAAAAACAATGTAAACTATGTAAATAAAGTTAACATTTATTTACATAGTACCAAACATTATGCTGGCTGCAATTCTTTTTGACTTAGACGGCACAATTGTCAACAGCGACCCCATACACTATCAAGCTTGGAAAGAAATGCTACAAAATTTCAGCATAGAAATAGATGAGACATTTTATAAATCGAAAATTAGCGGACGGCTAAATCCTGAAATTGTTCGAGACATTCTGCCACAATTATCACTCACAGAAGGAGAAGAATTTGCAGATGAAAAAGAGGCTCTTTTCCGCAAATTCGCCTCTGAACTACAACCTTTGAGTGGATTTTCGGAACTATTAGCATGGACACAGACACATCAATTAAAACGTGCATTAGTGACTAATGCCCCAAGATTAAATGCAGAATATATGCTAGAAGTTTTGGGAATAAAAGAAGCTTTCCATACAATTGTTTTAGCGGATGATTGTATCGCAGGTAAACCAGACCCCGCACCTTACCAAGTTGCTTTAAACAAGTTAGGAATTCAACCAGAGGAAGCCATCGCTCTCGAAGATTCTCCCTCTGGAATTCGCGCAGCTGTGGGCGCAAATATTCGCACCATCGGTATAGCCTCTACCCACAATCCCCAAATTCTACAGGAAGTCGGCGCATTTCTGGCGATTCCAGATTTTACCGATTTGCAGCTATGGACATTGCTCAACTCTCTCATTGAACCAAATGTAACTGCGATCGCTTCTAATTTCTGAGTCCAAAACCCAAAACTTTGACAGTAGTAGTTCGCCAAGTCAACTTAGCTCTTTAAAGGGTAAAGGGTAAAGGTTTTAAATCCCTTACCCTTTTCGCCTTTCCCTTTCCCCAGCCCTCACCCAGCAAAGTTAACTTGTCAAACTACTATTTATTTTTCTGCCAAAATCGCGTAAATTTCCCGCTTCACTTGGTCTAAAAGCTCGCGTACTCGATTGATTCGCTCTACATTACCACTGCGGGCAACCTGTACCACCACACCAGCTAATTCTGTTGCAGCATTCCGCAACTCAATCAACTCTTGCGGCTTACCTGTGATGAAACTTTTGAAGCTATCCCAAGGAGAATCTGAAGTTTCTTGTTGGGTGCGTTCTGCTAAAAGTTGCCTACCCTCATCTGTAATGGTGTAAACCCGCTTACCGCCTTCTTGTGAGCTAGTTAAATAACCCCCTTCTTCCAGTAATTGCAGTGTTGGATACACTGAACCAGGACTGAGGCGACGGAAACCACCATAACGAGTTTCCATCTCTTTAATCAGGTCGTAACCATGACTGGGATGTTCGGATAACAACTCCAACAAGATGAACTTAATATCACCCCGACGAGTCCGATATTCATCCGGCCAACCACGACCAAAAGTTTCATCACGAAAGTGTTTGCCATGATGTTTACCATGCTCTTTGCGATGCTCAAAGCGAGACTTGACAAACAAAAAATCATCTTCACTAACTCCTGCCCATGCAGGTGCGCCAAAGCGCGATCGAAAGTGTCTAAACATAAATCAATTTTCAATCAACTTTCTCTACTATACGATATATCGGAATACATCGCGATATATCGGAATAGAATTTTGAGGAAGATTTGTTGCAAGTAGTAGAGACAGCAATTGATAGGGATTACCAAGAAATAAATTATCTACTCTTGTGGGGCGGGCGTCTCGCCCGCCCGTAGACAAGGAGATGTCCACCCCACAAGAAAAGTTGTATATTTTTTATTTGTCAGTCCCTAGTAGTCTGCCAACCCAAAAATGTTAGGTGGAGGTTGGGTAAAGGTTAATGGTTCGACAAGCTCACCAACCGGGAAAAGGGTAAGGGATAAAAAACCTTTCCCCTTTGCCCCTTTCCCTTTCCCCCGCCCAGTTGGCGTACTACTAGTGTCTTTGGGGGATTACATACGCAACGCAGAGGCACAGCATTGCTGTGCCTCAAAAAAAGAATTTTTACAAATTGGTAATCTATTACACTTTGATGCTGTGAACACCTCACAGCTAACCGTCAACTGTCAACCGTCAACAACTAACACAAAAAGATATACCGCCTAAAATGGCAAATTAAGCTTTCACCTTAGCTTTTGACCAGACACCATTTTCATCTTCATCATATTGCTGGCGAACAGTTTCCCAGGCCGCTTGTTCAGCGTTAAACTCATCACTTTTTTCATTGAGTACAGCGTTATAGCGGTCAATGAATGTACGTTGAGCTTCACTAGAAAGATGAGCGCGAACTTCAGGTGACAAGTCATCTGGGCTGTTGCACACTCCCGGACAAGGACGAGCCAGGGTTTTTTCAATTACCTGAATTTCTTCGCCACCGGCACTTTCTAGGAGCAATTGAAATTCCCCGGTGCGATCGCTTGGAACTTCTGCCATCAATAAGAATTCACCAGCTTGTAAGCGAGTTTGGTAAATAGCGGCCTTATCTTCTGGCATTCCTAAAGTAGTCAGAACCGATACTAAACCGGCTCCTGCACTACCGGCGATCGCTCCACTAGCAGCCCCTAACAACACTGCACCAATGGGCCCGGCTGCCACAATTGAGCCAACAAAAGGAATAAATAGTACACCCACACCCGTGAGCAAACTGAGGAAGGAACCAAACAAGGAACCAAAAACTGCCCCTGTTCTTAAGCCTCCCAGAATCACATCCTTTTTACTAATAAAGCCAGAAATTCGAGTTTCGGACTGGAAATTTCTGCCCATCACCGAAATACGATCTCTAGGTACACCTCTATCTAATAAACGTCTAATAACATCATCTATTTGCTTTTGTTCTTTGAATACAGCAGAAATAGTACGTTCTGCTTGATATACTTCTGACATTTAAATACTCCTGGGAATATGTTGTTTTTGCTGTATTTATAGTCATGGGCAAGGGTATGGGGTGTAGGGTGTCGGATGTGAGGAAAATCACTTCTCCCTACACCAACAGACTTATCTAGACTTTCAGGGAACTCCAAACAAAAAATAAATTATTCCGGTGAAAGTGTTGACTGTTGACTGTTAACCGTCACCAGTCAACAGTCAACAGTCCCTAAATATCCAATTCACAACCCAAAATCTAAAATCTCAAATTGATTACACACCTACAGGAGTTTTAGTTTCTGTTGCTGGCTGTGTACCGTCTCCCTCAAGTGCTTGTCCTTCAATAAATGAGCGCAACATCCAAGCCATTTCCTCATGTTCTTCCATCAATCCAGTCAGAAAATCAGCAGTTCCTTGATCGTGGAACTGTTCGCCAGAGCGATCGACATGATCTCTGAGGTTGCGAATCACTTGCTCGTGATCTTGCACTAAATTAGCTACCATTCCTGTTGCAGTGGGAACATTACCACCATGTTCCTTGAGGGTAGCAATTTTGAGAAATCCTTCCATTGTACCAACTGGATAACCACCCAAAGCACGAACCCGTTCTGCTAAAGCATCGATATTTTCAGTCAGCTTTTCGTAGTGTTCTTCCCATAGCTGGTGTAAAGAACGGAATTGAGGGCCAACAACGTCCCAATGGTACTTTTTGGTTTTTACTAACAGTAAATAGGCATCTGCCAAATCTTGATTTAACAGATTAATTACACCTTCACGCTGTTCTTGTGTCAAACCAATATTAATCGCACGCATTATTTTTCATCCCTAGACAAACTTATTATTTATTAACATCCCAAATTTGCAACAACATCTACATCAACCAAAGGGTGCATTATCAGTTGAAATTAGTTAGCATATTTATAATTAACCCTATGTCTTAGTAGGTAGTATAGCAATCCTATTTGATTTACAAACTAATGGTGGAGGTAGGAAATAGGGTTGTGGAAACGGGGAATAGATTTGTTTGGATCTTACTTTATACCTTATATAAATAAAAATTAGCCATAAGTGACCTTTTATCCAATCACTTATGACTATTGAAAAATTACCAAAATCAAGTATTAATTATGTTACTTACCTGTAACTTTGTCTAACACATTTTTGATACTTTCTTCCACTGAGGTTGCGCTCTGTGAATTTTCAGGACGTTTTTGTTTGTCAATGTCAGCGGTTCCTTGAACTTCATTGAGTCCTCCTTGAGTCTTCTCTTGAGTCTCTTCAAGTCCAATTGGTGGTTTTCTAGCAGCTTCGTCAGTTTGGCGCTGAATATCAAGCAGTTGTGTTTCTCCTTCGGTAGGCTTGCTTTGGTAGCTATCGATCGCAAAAGCAGGATAAGCACTGGAGAACAACATTAAAGCGCAGGTAAAAGCCACAACTAAAAAACGTACTGGGCGCAAAATAGATAAAACAGAAGCAATAACTTTCATTTGAAATCCTCGATAACAGCGTTAACTACGCAAGACATTTACTCTATGGGCAAGGCTTGTGCTTTTATCTGGTAAACTTTACCAGTAAAACTCGTCAGCAATGCTCCAATCTAGAAGTTACTGAAAAATCAACCTGAACAACTTAACCTTTGTATTTGTGTATTCACTAACTTCAAACAGTTAATGAGTAGTTACCTCTGGCAAGTTCTTCATTTAATTTCCAACTGACTTAATTTTTACTTTGAAGACTATCAGGGATACATCAATCTGTAGAATGAAGTCACTACTATCCATAGTTAGAAAAAAATCATTCTCTAGGTATATCGACTTATCTACGAGACGCTGAAGCTAGTTTGCTCTCTCACATAAATACCTTTGAAAAAAGAAAAATATTTGTTACAGCACTCATCAATTCATGCCGGTTAAATCATGCGAGTTAAATAAAGTATAACTACTCATAGCGATTGTTAAATATTGACTGTCAACAGCCGCTTATCTTCTAAACAGTGTCATTAAATAGGTATCAATTATTATTTAGAATTTTTTTTATATTTAACTGAATATCTGGTACAATTACGAAAGTTAGGGATAAAATTTCTTGGCTACAACGTGCGTATGTTGCAGAACAAGAAAAAGTGGTTCGCGGGTAACGAGAGAACTGATTTAGTAGATATCCACAGTGTTTTAAATAGACTAAGATTCTTTTTTCTACAAACAGCTTGACTGTATTGAAGGAAGTTTCTTATGGCATTTTTCCCCATAATTTGTGACAGATTATTGTGGTCTAGTTACAAGCCACATTTCCTTGTGGATGGGGCGTTCGGTACTTTCCAACAACAACATAAGGGAACTCCAAAAAATCAATTATTCCGCTTAAAGTGTTGACGTTCACAGTTAACTGTTGACAATTTCAATGGAATATTTTTTACTTGGGAATTCCTAAGAGGTGCCATTTTTTGCACCTGCCGATCGGCGATCGCCTGAGTATACTTTCTCAGGTGGATCTCTTGGTGCTGTGTAGTATCTATTCACAGTTGATACCCAGAGAGCTTTTTTCGCATATCTGCAATTTTTTCAACAAACTCTGAGAGTGGCATATCACCTAATACGGTTCGGTTAAAGGAAAAAGGGGAAAGGTTTCAAATACATCCAAATCCCCTTACCCTTTAACCTTTTCCCAGACCACAAGGTAAGTTCATACTGCTTATCCGAACCGTATTGGCATATCACCTAAACGCAAGTCAGCTAGGTAATTCATCTATTGTCCATATTTAGGAGCATCAAAATGAAATCAATTCTTGAGTTGATCGAAAAAAAGAATCAGGAATATGCTCAATTACCATTTTTTAAGTATATGGAAGATGAGACAATTAACCCACGGCAGAAATTGGCATTTGCCCCTGTGATTGCTCCACTGGCGATGGAATTCAGTGAATTGTGCAAAAGAATTCTCAGAGATGAGCCAACAACTGATTACATTCAAGAGATGGTGAATGTGCATACCCACGAAGAACATTTCCACTGGCAATGGTTACTGGAAGACATGGAGAAGATGGGAATTGACTATCCTATGCGGTTCAGCGATGCGGTGCGATTTCTGTGGAGCGAACATACCTTGGTTTCTCGTTCCATGTTACCTTTATTCGAGCGCTATACTCGTGGAGCGCATCCAATTATCAAATTAGTTGCCATTGAAGTCTCTGAAGTGACAGCCAATGTCTTTTTCCGTTCCACTAAATATGCAGCCCTGCAACTACAAGAAACGACTCAAGCAGAGTTCCGTTATTTTGGAATGCGGCATAACCATATCGAAAATACTCACACACTCCACACTCCAGCTTCTTTGCAAACAATGAGAGACATTGAAGTGCCAGAGGAAATTCGTCAACAAATCTTGGAATTCATTGATGTGGCCTTTGAGTATTTTACAGACTTGATCGATGAGTTTTTCGCCTATATTACCACCCATTCTTATCAAGAACCCTTTGCTAGAGTTTATCAATCCGAGCGATCGCTAAGACCTGTCTAAACTATCTGTGCAATGGAGGGGAGTCTGGTATTTCGGGAAAATAATACTCCATTGGGGCTAAATTTGTGACGCTATCCCCGACTCCCTTCGCTCAATAGACTTCTAAGAGAATAGGACTTACGCAAAAACTCTCTCAAACCCTCTTTCTTCGTGTCCTTCTCTGACGAGACGCTGCGCGAATGTGTTCTTTGTGGTTCGTTCTTCCGTGACCTTTGCGTAAGTCCTGGAGAAGTCGGGAAAAGGCGAAGGGGAAAGGGGGAAAGGTTTGGTATTTTCCCTTTCCCCAATCAAGATGCATTCCTTTGACCACAAAAGTGCTTTTTGCGCTCTTGTTTAATTAACGGTAATTGTTACAGCGTAAACAGCGTTGCGTTGTCCTTCAATGGGTTGAATTGCTCCATTAGAGTCAGTAGCCCGACTCATCAAGTTATATTTTCCTCGCGTTGGTGGAGTCCATTGAAACGTGAATCTCTGCCATGCATATTGCAACCTTGCTTCAACTTCAGCAGCTTGCCAAGTTATGCCGCCATCCATACTGACATCAACCGATGTGATGTCACTGTGTGCCCATGCCCAGCCCCAAAGTGTATGGGGTTGAAGATTTAATACTTGATTTTGGTGAGGATGAACAATCACAGACTCCGGAGCAACTTCCCAAACAGGCTTTAAAGTCGTACCATCCCCACCAACTCCATCGTTATAGAAGGTCGTCGTAAAGATTCCTGGCGATCGCTTATCTGTCACATAAATATTCGAGAGCCATTTCACCGAGTTGGTGCCATAGTAACCTGGAACAACAAGCCGCAACGGGAAACCCCGCTCTAGGGATAGAGGTTTACCGTTTATCTTATACGCCAGTAGCACATCCTTATGTAATGCTTTTTCCAGAGGAATATCTTTAATATAAAAATCACTAGAAACTCCCTCATAAACACCCCCATCAAGTCCTACAAACCAGACATAACGTGCTTGGGGTTTAACTTGCAGTTGATTGAGAATTGCTCCCAGGGAAACACCCCCCCATGTAACATTACTAATAGTTCTAGTTGGAAGTGTGGGTTGCAGTGGGTTACCGGAACATTGATGAAAAACGGTTAATTCCCGATACTCCATATTCAGCAAATTCTCATATGACAATTCCAGACTTTGCTCTACTAATCCCGAAATTTTCAATCTCCATCGTTCAATGTCAATATTTGGAATTCCCATATGACTGATGAGGAACAGCTGGTTTTCAGCAGTAATAAAAGACTCAAGATCATGAACACCCAGTGGAAAGTTTATAATCATTCCCACATAGCTCATGCTTTTGTTTTCTAAAGAATTATCGAACTCATTCATTTAAACAACATGCCAAAAATGAGCTTTTAATATTGTATTATATTGTGTTACATTTAAGTACTGATGATTAGACCTGCCTTAAAAATAGGGCATTGGGCATGAGAAGATTGATTTTTAAGGCAGCCCCGATGAAAACATTTTTCATCACCATGCATGTAAGTAGTTATTATATGTTCCCTGTTTCCTGTTTCCTGTTCCCTACTTACAAGTCAGAAGTCTATTGAGTAATACAATCTCCCCTTGAGTATGGTGGTTGGGTAATTTTTGTTTTTGTGACAAATATTTAGATAAATTGCGATTTAACTGGTGGATTAGGGAAAACTACACTCAGATTATTTATCCAGTAACGACTCCTATGGTACTAAATCTAGTCAATGTTTCTGGCTATCGGATTAGTGAAATTATTTATACTAGTAACCGTACCCTGGTTTACCGAGGTTGGCGAGAATCTGATGAAACACCAATTGTAATTAAACTTCTGAAAAATCCCTATCCCAGCCCCATTGAATTGGCTCAATTTAGGAATCAGTACGCAATTACTAATATTTTAAATGTCCCTGGTGTTGTTCGGATATATAGCCTAGAGAATTTTCAAAATCGGCTAGCCTTGATTTTGGAAGACTTTGGTGGAATTCCTTTGAAGGAGTACGCTGCTTTTAAAAACAAAGGACTTTATCAAATAGATAATCAAAAAAATTTATTGACTGAGTTTTTACAGATTGCCATCGCCCTTGCTGATATTTTGGCGGATCTCTACCATCATCAAATCATCCACAAGGATATTAAGCCTGCAAATATTTTAATTAATCCGACTACAAAGCAAGTCAGAATCATCGACTTTAGCATTGCTTCGTTATTAACCAGAGAAACCCAACTTTCAACCAGTCCGACTGTTTTAGAGGGAACTATCGCTTATCTCTCCCCCGAACAAACCGGACGAATGAACCGAGGGATTGATTACCGCACTGACTTCTATTCCCTGGGAGTCACCTTCTATGAGTTATTGACGGGGCAATTACCATTTCAATCTTATGATTTGATGGAATTAGTGCATTGTCACATAGCCAAACAACCAACACCTGTCGATGGTCTCAATCCTATTATTCCTCCCCAACTATCAGAAATTATCAATAAATTGATGGCGAAGAACGCCGAAGACCGCTATCAAAGTGCATTGGGGCTAAAGCACGATTTAGAAACTTGTTTGTGTCAATTACAGGAAGGTGGCGATATTCTCCTGTTCCAACTAGGGGAAAAAGATGTTTGCGATCGCTTTGTAATTCCAGAAAAACTTTATGGTCGTGAAGTAGAAGTTGCAAACCTCCTAGCAAGTTTTGAGCGAGTGCGTCAAGGAACTTCTGAATTGATGCTGATAGCAGGTTCCTCTGGCATTGGTAAAACGGCAATTGTCAATGAAGTCCACAAACCCATTACCCGTCAGCGCGGATATTTTATTAAGGGCAAATTCGATCAATTTAATCGTAATATTCCTTTTTTAGCTTTAGTCCAAGCCTTTCGAGACTTAATGACACAATTGCTCACAGAAAGCGATGCTCAAATTGCTCAATGGAAAATTAAAATTTTAGCCACATTGGGAGAAAGTGCCCAGGTAATTATCGAGGTGATTCCAGAACTCGAACGCATTATTGGTAAACAGCCTGCTGTGCCTGAATTATCTGGTAGTGCTGTTCAAAGCCGCTTCAATTTGTTGTTTCAGAAATTCATTCAAGTATTTACAACCCAAGAACATCCCCTGGTGATTTTCCTAGATGACTTACAGTGGGCAGATTCCGCTTCTTTAAAGCTGACGCACCTGTTGATGAGTGAAACAAACAATTGTTATTTGCTGGTGATTGGAGCATATCGAGATAATGAAGTCAGTGCAGCACATCCCCTGATGTTAACCATTGAGCAGATGCGTCAAGAAGGGATTAGAGTTAATAACATTATTCTTTCTCCACTGAGTGAGACTGAACTTAATGAAATGATTGGGGATACACTGAAATATTCGCCAGAACAAGCACTTGCAATTACTCATCTGGTGTATCAAAAGACCAAAGGCAATCCATTTTTTACCAATCAATTTCTTAAATCGCTCCATGAAGATGGATTAATAACCTTTGCCACTAAAACAGGAAATTGGCAGTGCAATATTCCTTACATCCGGACGCTTTCTTTTACACAAGATGTTGTGGAGTTTGTGAAGCTGCAACTCCAAAAATTACCACCGCAGACTCAGGATGTTCTCAAATTTGCTGCCTGTATCGGCAATCAATTTGATTTAGAAACTCTGTCGGTGGTGTACGAACAATCTCCAACAGAAACCGCATTGGCCCTTTGGCCAGCCTTGAAGGATGAATTAATTTTACCTAACGGAGAAGGATATAAATTATTTCAAAATCAGCCCGTCATGGCAACTAATTATTTATCCTGTGAGAACAACCCACAAATCACAGATGCTAACGGTTCCATAACCATCAGTTATAAATTTCTCCACGATCGCGTCCAACAAGCTGCTTATTCATTAATTCCAGCAAATCAAAAAGCAGCAACACACCTGAAAATTGGTCAACAGCTGTTGAGCAATACCCCAGAAACAAAGCTCGAAGAAGTCATTTTTGAAATTGTCAACCAACTCAACATCGGCATAGAACTAATCGTAGCCCAGGGCGATCGCTTACGCTTGGCACAACTCAACCTACTGGCGGGAAGGAAAGCCAAGTCTTCCACAGCTTACTGGGTAGCAATTGAATATTTAACTGCTGGCATTAGTTTATTAAAAGCTGACTGTTGGCAAAGCCAATATGATTTAGCTTTAGCATTGCACGAATCAGCTGCTGATGCTGCTTACCTTGGTGGAGCCTATGCACAGATGGAAGAATTCGCTCAAACAGTGATGCAGCAAGTGAAAACACCAGTGGATTTAGTTGGCATTTACGAAACCAAAATCCAAGCATACACAGCCCAAAATGATGTACTGGGAGCGATTGCCATTGCTCGCCAGGGAATGAGTCAATTGGGCTTGGTTTTCCCAGAAATACCCACCCCCGAAGACATTGGGCAAGCTCTTGAGGAAATCGCCACCTTAATTGCTGGACATGAAATTGCCCAATTAGTTGACTTACCACTAATGACAGCAAAAGACAAGCTAGCAATTACCCGAATTGTAGCCAATGTTGCCCCCGCTGTTTACATTGCTGAGCCGAATCTATTTCCCCTACTCATCCTGTCCCAAGTCAAAGCATCTATTCAGTATGGCAATGCCCCATTTTCTGCCTTTTGTTATGCCTGTTATGGCATTTTGTTACAAGGAATTCTTCAGGATATTGACACAGCCCATCAAGTCGGCAACTTGGCTTTGGCACTAACGGATAAATTTAACATTAGCGATGTTAAACCTACAGTCTTTTATGTCGTGGGTGCTTTTATCACCTATTTGAAGTCTCCTCTGGAAAAATCCTTACAATTGATGCTGGAGGGCTATAAAATTGCCTTAGAAACTGGAAACTTATACTACGTAGGCTTCAATACCAAAGACATCTGCCAGTATTCTTATTTTATGGGTCGAGAGTTGAACTCCTTAGAACAAGAGATACGGGCTTACACTCATGTTTTGGAAAATTTTAAGCAAGGCACAACCCTCAACTACTGTCGGATCTTCTGGCAAGCGGTTTTGAATTTGCTAGGCAAAACTGAGAACCTCTGTCATCTCCAAGGAGAGGCTCTCCAGGAATCAGAATTTGCCACTCAATTAATTAACGCCAAAGAATTTACTGGGCTGCACTATTTCTTATTGCATCAGTTGATTCTTTGTTATCTATTTGAAAATCTCCCTCAAGCAATAGAAACAGCCGCTCAAGCCAGAGAATATCTAGTTGCGGGCACTGGTTATGCCACTGTGCCGATATTTTATTTCTATGATTCACTAACAGCTGTTTGTGAATATTCCCAAACTACAGTTTCTCGCCAAGAACAGCTGCTGGCAAGAGTCAGAGACAACCAGAGCAGAATGCAGACTTGGGCGCACCATGCACCCATGAATTATTTGCACAAATTTCAATTAGTACAAGCCGAACAATGTCGTGTTTTGAGACAAATGGGCGAGGCTGTGGATCTCTACGACAAAGCAATTACTGGGGCGAAACTCAATGGCTATATTCAGGAAGAAGCCCTAGCCAACGAACTGGCTGCTCGATTTTATTTAGAATGGAACAAAGAGCCGATCGCTCAAATGTACCTCACAAATGCCTATTACTGTTACCTTAACTGGGGAGCGGTGGCTAAAGTCAGGCATTTGGAACAGCAATATCCTCACTTGTTGGCTGCGATCCTAGAGCAAGATGAAATTAGTAATTCTATTGTCAATCGAACTACCACAATTGGATTGGGAAGCAGCAGTACTAGTGTGACTGAAGCTTTAGATTTAGCAACAGTGATCAAAGCTTCTCACACACTGGCTGGAGAAATTGAATTAGAAAAGCTGTTGACGACCTTAATGCAGGTGGTAATTGAAAATGCTGGGGCTGAAAAATCTGCACTTTTGCTCCTTCAAGAAGATAATTGGGTAGTTGCGGCTCAAAAAAACAACGAAGCAACCACACAAACAACTATTACCAATCAAAGTCTTGATTCAGAGAGTGTCATCAACTTACACTCCCTTCCTCTTGAGGCGAGTCAAGATATTCCCAAAACCGTTGTCAACTATGTCTCGCGTACCAAAGAAACCCTTGTACTAGATGATGCTCGTACAGAAATCACCTTTGTCAACGATCCCTACATCATTCAATACCAACCAAAAAGCTTGCTGTGTACGCCGATTCACAATCGTGGCAAACTCATTGGCATCTTATATTTAGAAAACAGTTTAACAACTGGAGTCTTTACCCAAAAACGTCTTGAGGTTCTGCATCTGCTAACATCCCAAACTGCCATATCGCTGCAAAATGCTATGCTCTATAACAATCTAGCTGTGGCAAAAGCTCAACTAGAAGAGTATAGCCATAGTTTAGAGCATAAGGTACAGCAAAGAACTCAAGAATTGAATGATAAAAATCAACATCTATCAGCAGCTTTAGAGGAACTGAAACGCACGCAAACCCAATTAATTCAAACTGAAAAAATGTCTTCTCTAGGGCAAATGGTGGCGGGTGTTGCCCATGAAATTAATAACCCAATTAATTTTATCTATGCCAACCTCACCCATGCCAATGAATATTTTCAACAGATGTTGCATATAATCGAACTGTATCACCGCTACTATCCTCAACCTGTGGCGGAAATTGAAGAACAACTAGAATCAACAGATTTAAATTTCCTCAAATTAGACCTGCAAAAATTGTTGGAATCAATGAAAGTAGGAGCAGTTCGGATTCGTCAGATTGTGCTTTCTCTCCGCAATTTTGCACGGTTAGATGAAGCGGCAATGAAACCTGTGAATATTCACGAAGGAATTGATAGTACTTTGCTTGTGTTGCATCATCGTCTAGAAAAAAAACCATATCGCCCCGCCATCAATGTGATTAAGGAGTATGAAAATTTACCAGAAGTTAATTGCTATGCCAGTCAGATAAATCAGGTGTTTATGAATATTTTGAACAATGCTATTGATGCTTTGGATTGCTCATTTTATATCAACGAAGGAGCAAATCAACAACTCAAAATTCCCACAATTAAAATTCGTACTCAGATGATTAATTCTCATACAATCAACATTGAAATTGTAGATAATGGAATTGGAATGTCTGAGGAGGTGAAGCAACGATTATTTGACCCATTCTTTACAACAAAACCTGTGGGGGGAGGAACGGGTTTAGGATTATCCATTAGTTATTCTATTATGGAAAAACATGGTGGACGACTAAATGTCAAATCAGAACTAGGACAAGGGGCAGAGTTTTCGCTTTTACTTCCCGTAAGGGCGGACGGCCGTTAGCCCCTACTGTGAACCGTCAACCGTCAACAGTCAACACTCACCAACTTTCATTGAACTCACGTTAAGTTAAATTCCGTGACTTTTACCAATTACCCAATTACGTCGGAAAAAACGGGCTAAGGCTGACTCTTCTAGTGATAAATAAATTGGGCGGCCATGGGGACAGGTGCGGGGGTTGCGAGTGCGTTGCCAATCATCTAAAAGTGTCTGCATTTGTTGTAGATTCAATGGCGTACCGTTCCGAATTGCACTGCGACAAGCCACAGCAACTTGCGCTGTTTGTAAGTCACCTCCCAAACTCAATTCTAAAATGGCTTCTGCACAATCTTGGCGTTGCTGTAACATTGCGGGTAGGTTACGAACAGCCCAAAGTTGTTCGCCAAAGGGTTCTATATCTAAGCCGATGCGTTGCAATTGGGATACTTGCGCTGGGGACAAGTGATAAAGAATAATCGGCGGTTCAACACAAACTAGTTGCCAACGATCGCATAATTGCTCATATAAAACTCGTTCGTGGGCAATGTGCTGTTCCACTAACCATATTCCACCAGAATGTTCGGCAACTATGTAAGTATTATTTACTTGTGCCACAGCTTTTAGAGAGTTAGGAGTTGAGAGTGGAGAGTTAGGAATTTTGTCATCGCCGTTGGGATTTTGAGGATTGAAATTGTAACCGCCTTTAGCTTCTGCGGCCTTGAGTAATTTACTTACTCTTGTGGTGTGGACAGTTTCTTTGAGATTGGCAGCAGAAATTTGTAGTGCTTGGTTAATTCCTGCGATAATTTGTTCTTGCCAATAAATTATTTCATTGAGATAAATTTCTGTTTTTGCAGGATTACGATTCCAATTAATTTGATCTGGCGAAATCACAAGATGCAGAAAACAAATTGGATAGCGATCGCGTGGTAATGTTTTGTGAAATGCTGATAATATTGTCTGCTCTAATTCTGCTGACTTCACCATACGTCCGTTAATGGCCACACGTACCCAATCTGGACGATGGCGATGGCAGCGATCGGGTAATCCTACTACTAAGTTTAGTGTTGAGTGGGGAGAGAGTGAGGAGTGAGGAGTGAGGAGTGAGGAGTTAGGAGTATTGGGGAGAGAGTGAGGAGTGGGGAGTTCTGAGTTTACCGGGTTGGGTACTTCGAGTTTGACTTCTTGCAAATCGCCCTGTCGGACTTGGGGTAAGATCTGCGGTAGTAGTTGCCCGGTTGTGGCAGTTCTTGAGATGGTGAACCATTGGCGATCATTTTGGCAAATTTGCCAGGTGACGCGGGGATGACACAAGGCAATTTGGTGAATTGTTGCTTGCACGGCTTTCATTTGCTGTGCTGTTGTCGGTAGTCCCTGACGACGAGATGAACAATTACCGAAAAGATTGGAAACTGTCACCACTGTACCAGGGGCAATGGCAGTTACTTCCACTTGCCTAACTTCTCCGCCATAGCCGTAGACTACTCGCCACCCTAATTTTCCACCCGCAGGACGGCTCAAAATTTCTAAATCTGCCAGATTCGTTAAACTATGTAAAGCTTCACCCCGAAAACCCAAGCTGTTAATTTTCCACAAATCGGCACTAGAACGAATTTTACTGGTACTGTGGGCTGTGGCTGCTTGTTGCAAATCCTCTAGGTTCATTCCACAACCATTGTCTGCAACGCGAATTCGCCATTGTTCTGGCCATAGGGAAACTATAATTCGTGTTGCACCTGCGTCTAGGGAATTTTCCACTAATTCCCGCACTACAGAGGCTAGAGAGTCAATGACCTCTCCTGCTGTAATCAGATATACAACTTCTTTTGGTAGAGCTTGAATAGTAGATGCCATAAGTTATAGTTTATAGCTTCTGGCGACAGAGAGATTGAGAGGGGTGAGCGAAAAAAGGTGTGGGGAGTGTGGGAAGTGTGGGGAGTGTGGGGAGTGTGGAGGGTAATTTTTTGGAT
>NZ_JACKZU010000548.1:0-3650 GCF_014222165.1 Nostoc sp. 2RC | reverse complement strand
GATATAAAAATTTTCTATTGATTGACTAACAATTTTCTGCTGGCACTTAGAAAACTTAAATTAGCCAACGGTCTTAATTCCAGATCTGTGACTTGACAACATAATGTACTGAAGTACCACTAGCTAAATTTTGGGCACAATTTAAAATTAAAAATAGTCTTAATAACTTAATTTAATGGTAGACTGTGTTTGTACTGGTATCAATAGTCTTTTTTAAGTACATAAAGTTCACCACAGGAATAGCCAGGAAAATATAAAATTTAGATAAATTTAGTAAAAATACTGGAAATTAGGATGTGGAAATTACTAAACTCTCATAATAGCAGCCTGTAAAAAAAGTAATTGCCAAACTTGAAACCAAGTACATTGAGCCGATAAAAATAGCAGATGTTTGGTTCCATTCATCACGACATCTACCATCCTTGTAATGTTATTTAAAGTATGAAAACAAACTCATCCAATTCACTGTTGACAGTTCCAACTGGTTTACTGAAAATTCCAGAATTACCTCCCAAGGGTATAGATATTAGTACTGAATCCATCGGTCTTTCCCTAGTAATTCCTACTTATAAAGAACGTGACAATATCCGGAAGATAGTCAGTGTATTGAGTGAGATACTAGATGAATCAATTCCAGGTAACTATGAGCTAATTGTCGTAGACGATGATAGCCCAGACATGACTTGGGAAATTGCCCAATCTTTGACAACAGAATATCCGCAGTTGCGGGTAATGCGACGCCAACACGAAAGGGGTTTATCTTCAGCAGTGATTCGTGGTTGGCAAGCAGCCAGAGGAAGTGTGTTGGGAGTAATCGACGGAGATTTGCAGCATCCACCAGAGGTATTGATAGAACTGCTGCGTAATATTGAACAGGGAGCAGATTTAGCAGTAGCCAGCCGCCATGTGGAGGGAGGTGGTGTCAGCAGTTGGAGTGTAGCCAGACGTTTCTTGTCCCGTGGCGCTCAGTTATTAGGCTTAATTATCTTACCAGGAGTATTGGGAAGAGTTTCCGACCCCATGAGTGGTTATTTTATGGTGCGTCGGAGTGCGATCGCCAATGCAGTACTTAATCCCGTAGGATACAAAATTCTCCTAGAGGTTATCGGCCGGGGAAAAGTCAACAAAGTAGACGAAGTTGGATATGTATTTTGCGAACGCAAAGAAGGCGAAAGTAAAGTTACATGGAAGCAATACGTAGACTACATACACCACTTAATCAGGTTACGGCTTTCCACAGGCAGAGTTGGACGATTCAGCAGAAAAGTTAATTTTCCAGTTGGTCGATTTCTGCGCTTTGGTTTAGTTGGGTTTAGTGGCGTATTTGTTGATATGGCAGTGCTATTCTTACTGAGCGATCCCACTACCTTAGCTTTACCATTAACACGTAGCAAAATTATTGCTGGTGAAATTGCAATTTTAAATAATTTCTTGTGGAATGATGCTTGGACATTTGCTGATGTGACTTCCAGACAGCAAGAATGGCATCAACGAGCCAAACGGTTTCTAAAATTTAATGTCATTTGTCTTGCTGGACTCATATTAAATGTACTGGTATTAAATTTAGTCTTTAATTTTGTGATTCCTAATCGTTATATTGCCAATTTAATTGCCATTGCAGTTGCTACTATTTGGAATTTCTGGGTGAACTTAAAGCTGAGCTGGCGCGTTACCGATGTGAAATAATCACAATGATGGATTTGAGATTTGCATTTTTGTTTTTAGATTTGAGAACGAACTTGAATCTAAAACGTCAAATTTACAAATCCATTAGTGTGAGGCTCGGCCATGACCGTTTTTCGGGATAGATCCTATTTTTGGAAACAGATTATCTTGTTGCTGCACATTTATGCAGCTAAGATTCTACCACCAAGAGCTAAAAAATCTATCCCGCAACAGATGTTTTCCCACAAATGGTATGTTCCACTTTTTCCTAGCTGGTTTCATCCCTTGATGTGGTTCATTATCGGTTTTGGCTTGCGTCTTAGCAACTTAACAGCAAAACCTCCTTGGACTGATGAATTTTGCACCTTAGTTTTTAGTTTAGGGAATAATTTTTTAGGAATACCCCTAGATAAAGCGATCGCAGCTGATATCTTATTACAACCGCTACAACCAAACCCAGCTGCCAATATTAGTCATATAATTCAAAACTTACTTACACAAGATACCCATCCACCGCTATATTTTGTCATAGCTTACCTGTGGATGAAATTATTTTCCCATGAAGGAGGATTAGTATCGCTATTTGCGGCGCGATCGCTCCCAGCTTTCATCGGTGCTATCTCCATACCTTGTGTTTATATATTAGGTAGAATAGCATTCCGTTCCCCATTGGTAGGAAACTTAGCTGCTGCCATGATGGCAGTATGTCCCTACGCAGTTTTTTTATCACAAGAAGCACGCCACTACACCTTAGCAGCCCTATGGGTAATTGCTTCCCTCACTTGTTTAGTAATTGCCACCCGTCATTTACAAAACCGTACTCCATTACCAATGTGGGTAGCCTTTGCTTGGGTAGAAATTAATGCCTTGGGTTTTGCTACCCATTATTTCTTCAGCCTCACCCTCTGCACCGAAGTTGTAGTTTTGATATTCCTTGCTTGGCAGCAAAAACAAACTAACGTCAAATTTTCTTTGTTTGCTTCTAACTGGCAGCGTATCTATGCAGTTGCCATCGGTACTTTTGTTGCAAGTTTAATTTGGCTACCAATCTTTTTAGAAAATAGAAATCGCGATAACTTAACCCAATGGATTCGAGGTTCCCGTGAAGGGCTAGATTGGATTGCACCAATTTTTCAAGCTTTAGGAACATTAATTACCATGATTTCGCTGTTACCAGTTGAATCTGCACAACTATTGGTTGTAATTCCCTCAGGAGTGGTGATGCTGATTTTCTTTATTTGGGCAACACCTATTTTAGTACGTGGAATAAAAATTCAACTGCAACAGCCAGAAAACCGGATAATGATTCAAATCTTAGCCGTAGTTACTATAACTGCAATGGCTTTGTTTTTTATCTTTACGTATTTTTTAGGCATTGACCTCACCAGAGGCGCTCGCTATCACTTTTTCTATTTTCCCAGTATTATCGTTTTACTAGCAGCTAGTTTGGCAGTTTGTTGGCATCTTCCCAAAGAAGTGATTGTCAAAAACATCGGTCAATGGAAAATTAATGGCAAAAAAGCCGTAATTTTAATTTGGTTAATGTCACTCCTCAGCAGCATTACAGTAATCTGCAACCTTGGCTATCAAAAATATTATCGCCCTGACCTTTTTGTGCAATTAATTCAACAAACATCATCAGCACCAATATTAATTGCCACCACTCATAAAACTTACGTACAAACTGGAGAAATGATGGGAATCGCCAGAGAAATCAAACTGGAAAATTCACCTCAAAACCCCCTATTCCTCCTTGCCCATCAAAACCAAGACCCGAAAACCTCTACCATTGCTCTAGAAAACACTTTAAAAACACTACCGCGACCCTTCGATGTCTGGCTAGTAAACTTTCATGCCCCCACAGCAGAAGCAGTCAAAACATGTGTTATGTCTAATACTGAATCTCTACCGAACATAGACGGCTACGAATATCAACTTTATCATTGTCAAGATAAATGAGAGAGATGGGGGGATGGGGAGATGGG
>NZ_JACKZU010000547.1:0-3684 GCF_014222165.1 Nostoc sp. 2RC | reverse complement strand
CACTCCCCACACTCCCCCATCTCCCTCATCTCCCCATCTCCCCATCTCCCTCATCTCCTAAAAGTCAGATGTCAGATAACACTGAGTTCCCTGAAAATCTACCTTTCAATTCTGTAAGTTACTCGCTTTATCCGCCACGGCGGGGGAAGCATAAAATCTTTATTGGTATGGCTCCTGGGGTAGGGAAAACCTACCGGATGCTGGAAGAGGGACATGCGCTCAAACAAGAAGGTATTGATGTTGTTGTGGGACTTTTGGAAACCCACGGACGTAAGGAGACAGCAGAAAAGGCAGACGGATTAGAAATAGTGCCCCGCAAGCAATATCCTCGCGGTGGGTTGACCTTAACGGATATGGATACAGATGCTATTTTAAAGCGATCGCCCCAATTAGTCTTAATCGATGAACTTGCCCATACCAATGTCCCTGGTTGTCCACGAGAAAAACGCTACGAAGATGTAGAAATAGTCTTGGCAGCGGGTATCGATGTTTACTCGACAATGAATGTCCAACATCTGGAAAGCCTCAACGACTTGGTAGCCAGAATTACCGGAGTAGTGGTGCGCGAACGGGTTCCCGACAGGATTCTGGATGAAGCAGATGAAGTGGTGGTAGTGGATGTGACGCCGGAAACGCTACAAGAACGATTATTAGAAGGCAAGATTTACGCACCGGAAAAAATCCAACAATCCCTCGATAACTTTTTTCAACGTCGCAACTTAATTGCTTTGCGCGAGTTAGCTTTGCGAGAAGTGGCAGACAACGTAGAAGAAGATGCCATTGCCACTACGCCTAATGGACAATTTTGTAACATTCACGAACGGGTATTAGTATGTGTATCTACTTATCCAAATTCTTTGCAACTATTACGTCGTGGTGCAAGACTAGCTAACTACATGAATGCACCATTGTATACTTTATTTGTTGCCGACCCAGAACGCTTTCTTACCAAAGAGGAAAGTTTACACATCCATAATTGTGAAAAATTGTGTAAAGAATTTGAAGGCAGTTTTATTCGAGTCACTAGTAATAACGTAGCTAATGCCATCGCCGAAACCGCAGAGAAATATCGAATTACGCAAATTGTAATTGGAGAAAGTCAGCGATCGCGCTGGCAAATACTCCTCAAAGGCTCTTTAACCCAAAAATTGGTGCGCTTGCTGAAAAACATCGATTTACACATCATTGCCAGCGAAAAAATGGCTTCACCCAAATAGCTTTTTCACCTGTTGAACTAGAACGACTTGAAAAAACCAAACTATGTTAAGTAATGTAAAAATCATAAAATTCAGTTCGTAGTAAGGACTTTAGTCCTTTTTGCGATTAAAGGGTAAGGGATTTAAAACCTTTCCCCTTTTCCCTTTGCCCTTTACCCCGCCAAGTTGCCTTGGCAAACTACTAGTCACCAGTCCCCAGTTCCTTGCTATAACTACCAACTGCAACACAGTAAAGTGCAGCATGATGCTTGCCGTCAATGCCCAAAATGGTGTTCAGACTCATATCATGGAATCCGCCGATACAAAGACTGCCAAGACCTAATTGCACAGCCATTAAACATATATTTTCAGCTTGATGACCAGCTTCCAATAAAGCAAAGCGGTAGCCGCGGGCACCGTATTTACACATCGATCGCATAAAAACAGATGTGAACACAAATAAAGCATTGGCATTCACAACGTAATGCTGGTGTAATAAGGCTTCTACAAAATCTGTTGGTACTGCATCGCTAACTCGATGTAAACCGTGACCGCGTGGCTCATAGTGATATAGTCCAGCAGCCAAATCTTCTACTGCTTGTGTAGATACAAAAATTTCCATCGGGTAAAGTCCACCCGCAGAGGGAGAGTTGCGACCTTCAAAGAATTGACCCTCTACTTGGCGCACACCGTTGATCCCGCATCCAGCATCAAGCAGTTGAGCCAATAAGACGAGTGGCATTACCTTGTTATCAAACGATCGCACAGAAGAACGTTGTTCCAAAAGCTCAATTAGCTGATTATTGCGCGGTGCTTGTGGAAGTTCAAGAAAAGGAGCCTCCGGCATATACCGCAGTTGAGTAGCAGAAACACGCTTGACATAACTCTTCGGTACTGGAGAGTTCAAATGATAAAGAAGAGCTAGCTCCAAAGGTTCTTTATCTGTATACATTGCTTTCAGGGAACTCCAAAAAATAAACAATGGAATGGTAGTTGAGTGTTGAGTGTTGACTGTTGACCGTGAACCGTCAACTTAAGCCATAGGATGCGGACAGGGATTTAGAGTGTCTTCAGTACGTTGTCCGGTGTAACCCAGTTTTTCTGGAACCTCGAACAAACGTTTAGTACCCAGTGGTTCTTGTCCGTAGCTGAAGTATATGGGGACTAGTCCACTGGCCAATGTCCGGACTACTCGAAAACCAAGAGTCCTGATATCAGGGGTTGTAATCTCAACTAAATAAGGTTCAACGCCAGCTGAATGTAAGTTGACAATGAGCGATCGCAATTTCTCTATCTCTGGTTGAGATGGGTAAGTTGGTAAATTTTCAACTTTTAGCTGTTGGTCGTGGTGAAATAAGAAGTCCAACTCACCCAGCCGAGCGGTACTATAGAAAAAAGCACTGTGATCGTCCAAAGATTTAATATCACTATATTGCTTAAGATTAGCCCCAGCGCCGCCCCTCATACGTTCTATGTCACCAAAGCGGCATTGGCAAACTTCAAAAATCGCTTTACGAAGCGCCGTTGGCCCGTCAAGATGGCATCCTAAACCGGTGGCGACGGCGGGAGTTTTGCCGGAACTATCGATTAACATGGCCATCACAACTGGGACTTTAATATCAGTAGTCAAATCGAAGGTAACTAACTCAATTCCAAATCTCCCATAGTGGCGGGCAATTTCCGTCTCAATTCCCGGTCGATGGTCGAAATAAATCCGTGGAGCAGGTAACCGATTTAACCATGTAATCATAAAAGCATCGCGCTCTATTAATTCGCACAAGCCACTGTAGGCAGCAAATTCAAGAGTAGGCCCGCTAGCCATACCGTTAGAACTTACGGGTAAAATATAATCCCCTGGAAAATCGCTATACCAATGAAAATAAACCAGAGAGGCTGGAACTAAAACCTGTTGATTAGTTAGCAGAGAAAGGGCAGCAATCCACGAAGTCTGCATTGCGCCATTGAAAGCTGCAAAGGGAAAAGTGGGGTCAGAGTATTGTTTATCAGAAAACGAGAAAAAAGCTAGAGGAGGGACGATGGCACCATTATCTAATTCTTTGTAGCTACTAACAACAATCTGGCGATCGTCAAATATGCTACCACAGTACCGTTCTATAGCTTCCCCAACAGCGCCGAAAATTGCTTGTTCATCAGTCATCCCCCTGCCTACACCGTAGCGTAAATCATCTTGCTGTTTGCGAAGCTGAAAATTTGCTAATTCAGCTTGCCACAAAACCGGCAACTCAAACTCTGTATAAGGCTTACCGAACCTATCTAAAGCTCGAATAATTCCAGTATGCGGGCTGACTAAATCGCGCCACCGTGGACTAGCTGCTACTGCATTCACTGTGTTCTCTCCTAGTTTGGAAGTAGAGAGTAGAAGGAGCAGGGGAGGTAGGGGGGGAAGGGGAAAAGGTTAAAGGGAAAAGGGAAAAGGAATCAATTTAATCTTTCCCCTTTACCCCTTTCCCTTTCCCCATGCCCCATT
>NZ_JACKZU010000546.1:0-3698 GCF_014222165.1 Nostoc sp. 2RC | reverse complement strand
GGGAAAAGGGGAAAGGGGGTGCATGTTTGGTATTTTCCCTTTCCCCTTTAAAGAGCCAAGTTCACTTGGCGAACTACTAGATTTGGCAATGCCGATTTGGGACTTTTAAAATTATCTTCAGTAGACTGTAATTACAGCAGTTTTTATCTATTTGAACCACATCTGTTGTAGGGGTGCAAGACTTTGCGCCCTTAGTGCGTGGTGTATTTACCTGAAAATTGCTGTAATATCCGAATTCTGCGATCGCTTTGTTTTTTAATATTGGCTGTGATTGATATTAAGTTTATAACAAGATGAAAAGTAATCAAATTCCTCCTGGAAGCTTTGGTTTACCTGGATTAGGTGAAACACTTTCCTTTTTTTTTGACCGCCAGTTTGGTAAAAAACGCTATCAAAAGTATGGGTCTATCTTCAAATCACATATTTTTGGTAGACCAACTGTATTCATGGTGGGGCCAGAGGCCTTAGAGTTTGTTTTGTCAAGCCATACAGAGAATTTTTCTTGGCGCGAGGGATGGCCTGCCAATTTCAGGATATTGCTGGGGGAATCACTTTTTTTGCAAGATGGAAAGGAACATCGCAAAAATCGCCGCTTGATGATGCCGGCGTTGCACGGGCCGGCATTGGCACATTATGTCACCACAATGGAAGATATCACCCGCAGTTATCTGCAAAAGTGGGAAAAGCAGCAGGAGTTCAGCTGGTTTGGGGAATTTAAACAACTAACATTCGATATTGCTAGTGAATTATTATTGGGTACGCCTCCTGGGGCTGGAGGTGCGCGCTTGAGTAATTTGTTTACAACTTTGTCTAGTGGCTTGTTTGCAATTAATCCATTGCCTTTACCATTTACCAAATTTGGTAAAGCCATAGCAGCTCGCAATCAAATTTTAGAGCATGTAACTCAGGTGGTGAGAGAACGCCAACAAAACCCAACTAAAGATGCTCTGAGTTTGTTGGTGCAAGCCCAAGATGAAGATGGTAACAGTCTCAGCGAAAAAGAACTCATCGCCCAAGCCGTACTATTACTTTTTGCCGGACATGACACCACAACTACAATGTTGACTTGGTTGTGTTTAGAATTAGCCCGTCATCCAGAGGTACTGCAACGCGCCAGGGAAGAACAACTAAAATTTGCTGATGCTAGTTCTGTAACTTTAGAACAGCTGGGGCAAATGCCTTATTTAGACCAAGTTTTATGGGAAGTTGAAAGGCTGCGTCCGTCAGTTGGCGCGGGATTTCGTGGTGTTGTTAAAGAATTTGAATTTAAAGGTTTTCATGTTCCTGCTGGTTGGCAATTATGTTATGCCATTGCACTAACTCATCGCCTACCAGAAATTTACTCTCAACCAGAGCGTTTTGACCCAGACCGCTTTAGTCCCCAGCGTCAAGAACACAAACAATATCCCTTTAGTTTAGTTGGTTTTGGTGGGGGGCCACGTGTTTGCATTGGCATAGCTTTTGCCAAAATGGAAATGAAAATTATCGCTGCTCATTTGCTACGCAGCTATGATTGGGAAATCTTACCCAATCAAAATTTAGACACAATGGGAATTCCTAATCGCCCGAAGGATGGTTTGCGGGTTAGATTTAGTGGTTTGTCGCATTAGTTCTGATGGGTTCGTAGTAAGCAGTAAAGTACTTAAAAATCAAGGACTAAAGTCCTTACTACGAACATTTTTTCCTACAAAATTAATGAAACAAATCACTATTGGTCTACCAACCCAAAAATGCTGGGTGAGGTCTGGGGACAGGGGAAGGGGTAAAGGTGAAGATTTAAAACCTTTCCCCTTTGCCCTTTCCCCTTTGCCCTTTCCCCTTTGCCCTTTCCCCTTTGCCCCTCCCAGTGAACTTGGCAAACTACTATTCTGTGAAATCATCAGAAAAACGTTGCGCCCTGGGTATTTTTCGATAACGATGTAGTTGATTGGTATTAATTGACTCTTGTGAAGCAGGGATATTGCGGAAACCTAAATCTTTGAGGATTCTTCGAGCTGCAACTTCACCTGTGGCACACCCGCCTTCCATGTATCCTTGGTAGGATAAAGAACAGTGTTCGCCAGCAAAAAATAGATTACCTATGCGTTTTTGTTCTGCTCCGGCGATGCTTGTCCATTGTCCGACTAAATAACAAGCATAGGAAGCTCGTGTGTATTTTTCTCCGGGCCAGTAGGCGCGAATGGCTTCACCTTGACGCAGGTTTTGAATTCCGGGGAAAATTTTATCTAATTGTGGTAAAAATTTTTGAGCTTGAAATTCTGCGGAACCTTTGCCCAAAGATAAACCATGTTCGCCACCGGTAAAGTTAGTAATTAGACCTTTGGTGCGTTTTTCGTAGCGAGTTGGTTCCCATGTAGTTTGAAATTCTAAATCGGTAAATGTCGCTCCTGTGGAATTATATTGAGTACGCCACAATCTTTGTTGATAGGCTGTAATTAATTTGGCATTTGTACCATATCCTAATTGTGCGATCGCTTTCTTTTTAAATGCTGGTAAATCCACATCCAATTGCACTAAACGCAAGGTGGTAAAAGGCAATGTCAGTAATATTCTTTCATAGGTGCGATCGAAGGTTCTATACCCAGACCGCAAACTAACTCGATAACGACCATCGGAAAGAATACGGATAGCTTCTAATTCTGTGTCGGTTTGCAGAACATTGGCTACATAATTGGCTAGTAAACGCGGTACTTGGTCGTTACCTCCACGAATCGTGAAACGTTCATCACTTTCGCCATAAACTGAGAATATATCGGTGTTAGTGCCAATTAAAAATATTAAATTTAAACAAGATTGTTCTGTGGCTTCTCGACCATATTCTGTGGTGTAAGATAACTTGAGCAATTCTTGGAGAATGGGGTTAATTTGTGCTTGCTCCAAATAATCTGCAATGGAGGTATTATCTAATATGAAAGCCGCCTGATTGTAAGAGCGAAAAGTCACATCTCCATCACCAATAGCAGTTAAATCTGCTTCAATTTTTTCTGCTAAAGGAATAAAGTAATTAATAATTTCTAATTCAGAAATTTTCCGACCTTGAAAATACCATATTTCTGGTACTAATGCTTTATCGCTAGCCAGTAAATCGATGGTTGTTAAACCCAGTTCTTGAGCAAGCGATCGCAATTTTCTATGATCTGTATCGATGAATTCTCCACCTATTTCCACAGTCACACCAGTACCGGCCGCGTTGGCTAAACTACGCATCCGACCACCAACACTGCCTCTCGCTTCGATGATGTCCACAGGAACCCCAACCTGACGCAAGCGATAAGCAGCAGTCAAACCAGCAATTCCCGCACCCACTATCAGTACTTTGGGAATTGTTGCAAAAGCCGCAGAATCACGTCCATTACCCCAGGTAGCTGTAGCCAATGCACTTGCCAACCCCAAACCTCCATAAAGTAAGCGGCGGCGAGTGGTTTTTTGTTTTAAAATGTCAACTATTTCATCTGTGGGAACGCCGGTTTTCAGTGATGCTCTGGCAATTTTATAAGCCTGCTGTAAAGATGCCATTAATTCAGATTTAGCCATGCAGCGAAACCCCATTTTTAGGATTCTTTAAACATCTTTATAATCGCAGATTTACTAATTTTTAGATATGTTAATTTCAATCAAATCATCAAAAATTGTCATATTGTTTATATAAAATTAAAAATTATATTTTTTAGTAACTGATAGAATGTATGATATATGAT
>NZ_JACKZU010000545.1:0-3698 GCF_014222165.1 Nostoc sp. 2RC | reverse complement strand
AAACCCCCAAGACCGCGCTGGCTCACCTTTTCCCCAAACCAAATTCCAGTTTAAAATCCAAAACCCGAGCAGTATTGGAATGGTAGTCAATTATAAACACAATTAATATGAAAGTATTACCCCACAATACCTTTACAATTTCCACACCCGATTCACTACCTGTAGTTCTGCAACGGATAGTTGAGTATTTCTATTTACTTTTGGCTACTTTCAAATAGAATATTTTCACTCCTGACTTTCATAAACTGGCCTTGAAAATAGGGACTGGTAACTGGGAAACCAAGACATTTTCATTGTTTATTGTGCGTGCAATTCAGGGATTTTCTTGGAAAAGTCCTTAAATTTTTTTCATCTTAAATTAAATTTATACTTGCTTTTACCAAAAGATTAAATAATTATCTGTATCTTAGTTATATCAAAAAATTAGTTGGCTCCCTTTTTGATGAGAAATAAAGATGCTTCAACATAACGTATTTACAAGGTTGTTGGTATTATGTAACATTCCTTTCAAATAAAATTGACATCATTCAAGGTTCCACCAACCTCAGCCTGAGTACAAACTATTTTGTAACTGTATAAGACACATAGAAAACAAACAGCACTTACGTAAATGTCACAATAAGTTTTTTAGCTGATTTAAGAATTGATGTCACTCAAGTGACAAAATCAAAATCAACATGAATATTATTCTTGCCGATTACAATCTCATCAAAGTTATTTTTGATGGTATAGTATGCTTCAATAATTCAGGCTTTTCAAGAATTAACGCGACATATTTAACAGAAAGCGCCGAAAAAATTACAACCTGGAAAACAAAAATCTTAGAAGCTGTAATCTAAAATCTAAAATCCAAAATTGGTAATAGTACTCCCTGAAAACACAAAAACCCGCCGTAGCGGGGTACACAACAAAACTATGAACAGTGAAAACTTGATTTAGGTCGAATATCTCATCTCAGCTTCTAGTTGACGAATCAGCTGTTCGTCGCCTTTTGCTCTGGCTACTTGCAAGCGATGTTCTAGGCTTTTTTGAATATTCTCTCTGTGAGCTTCTCTGGCTTTTCTGGCAGCTTGTAATCTACCTTGATTCATAGGAATTACCTCTTATTTTTGCTTTTATGTCTTGTATTCTTAACTTAGCATATATTTTGTAGCTGTTGCTACAGAAATTTCTGAATAAATCTAAATTTTAGTCAAGCTATGTCTGAGGATAGGATTAGCGAACAACCACTGGTGACTTTATTAAGCGATTTTGGCGATCGCGATGTCTATGTGGGGGTGATGAAGGGAGTAATAGCGCAAATTAACGCTCAAATCATGATGGTGGACTTAACGCATCAAATTCCACCGCAAGATATGGCCGCAGCTCGTTTTTCTTTGATGAATGCTTACCTTTATTTCCCAATTGGCACAGTGCATCTAGCAGTGGTTGATCCAGGTGTGGGCAGTAGGCGACGGGCGATCGCAGTAGAATTTGCTCAAGGGTTTCTTGTGGGGCCAGATAATGGCATTTTCAGTGGAGTATTAAGCCAGAGTCCGGCGATGGCAGCTGTGGAACTCACAAATCTTAACTTTTGGCGGACTCCCCAACCAAGTAAGACTTTTCACGGTAGAGATATTTTTGCACCAGTGGCAGCTCATCTTGCCAGTGGTATTCCCCTCAAACAGCTAGGACAAGAAATCGATTTAGCCAGTTTGGTGAAGCTAGATATCCGCGAGTGCAAGCAGACTACCACCGGTGTAGTGGGTTGCATTCAATATATAGATGGCTTTGGCAACTTAGTGAGTAATATTCCTGGAAGTTACGTTGACGGTAAAAGCTGGTACGTCCAGGCTGCTGGGTTGAGTATACCAGGATGCGAAACCTATAGTAATGTCAAAGTGGGAGAGCTGATGGCTTTGGTTGGCAGTCACGGCTGGGTAGAAATTGCCGTCAATAGCGGCAATGCTCGCTTACAGTTACAACTTAATTTAGAAGATGCCCTACATGTATGGTTTTGCTGACAAAACTAAAAGTCTTTGTTGACTGTTGATTGTTGACGGGTAACGGTGGCCAGTGTATTGTTGGTGGTTTAACTCTTGGAACCAACTGGCTCGTATCAGTCAACCGTCAAAAGTCAACACATCTTAAATTTAAAAATCTAATTATTCATATATCCTAGTGCATACTTTTAGAAAAACTCACATTAAATCCGTCTCATTGCTGATAATAATAAAAGTACCATTCAGCAATTTACCGTAACACTCTACTTTGAATCATAACTACGTTCTTAGCTATGACTACGCAAACACTACCTACACCACAAGTTTATCAAGGTCAGTTTGGGGAATTTACAATCACTTCACACGATCGCACTGGCGTAATTATTTACCGCGCTGGCTTAATGATAGCTGCACTCAGCTTTGCCGTTGGTAGCGGTTTGGTTTTGCTTAACAGCAACCAGACTGTTCTAACTGTGCTGACACCCTTATATGCTTGTTTTGTTTTGGCTCTTGGTGTAAGTTTATTTACGATTCATATATACATGTTAATACTACACCGAATGTTGCAAATTTTTTGGGCGATCGGTACTATCACATCCGTAATTTTAGCACTATCTAGTAGTCAACCTTTGGCTGTTACGGTATACAATCAGCCCATTACTTTATTTGGAGTTGGTTTTATCTTTGTTGCTTTAACAGGTATTTATTTTAAAGAAGCTTTTTGCTTCAATCGCCTGGAAACTAAAGTATTAACTCCCATAGTACCACTATTATTATTAGGACATTTGGTAGGAGTTTTACCAATTCACTGGGAAGGTATTTTATTAGGAATTTGGGCAACGTTGTTTTTGGTATTTGCTCTGCGAAAGACTGTGCAACCAATTCCTGCCGATATTGGCGATAAGTCTGTATTTACTTATTTGAAAGAACAGCGTCTCGCTAAAGTTTAATGCAGACAAAAAAACGTCGGCGTCAAAAATTTCTCAAAATAAAACTAATAAAACGCCAAGAAATGTGGACACTTACGGCTCCGGGGTGGGCGATTGCAATCGCTGTGATTGCTTATTTAATATTTTTGAGTATTACTCATGTACACTCATATCTCGCCGTAACTTCCCCTCTCAAATCAGCAGAAATATTAGTTGTTGAAGGATGGCTACCAGATTATGCCATAGAAGAAGCGTTAATAGAATTTAAAAACGGTTCTTATCGTCAAATAATTACCACAGGAGGTACATTAGGAAAAGGAACTTACCTGACTGGATACAATAATTTCGCAGAAGTGACAGCCGCCACCTTTAATAAACTTGGTTTAGAAGCAGAAAAAGTAGTAGCTGTTCCCACACCTTATGTAGTTAAAGATCGTAGTTACGCCTCTGCTGCTGAATTTTATCGCTGGCTATCCAATTCCAATATAAAAGTAGAATCAATAAATCTTTTTTCCTTGGATGTTCATACCCGTAGGAGTTGGTTAATTTTTAAAAAAATACTCTATCCAGAAATTCAAGTCGGGGTAATTGCTGCCAAAACTCAAGATTACGATCCACAGAAATGGTGGGGTTCTAGCCAAGGTGTGCGGACTGTTCTTGATGAAACAATTGCTTATGTTTATGCACGATTTTTGAGTTGGAAAGCTTAAAAATAATTTAAAAATTGGCGTTGCAAACCGGATTTATTATGATTTCCCCTCCTCGCTGGCGGGGAGGGGATTAAGGG
>NZ_JACKZU010000544.1:0-3702 GCF_014222165.1 Nostoc sp. 2RC | reverse complement strand
TTTGTCGTTGGCGTTGGCGAAGCCTCTCGTAGAGAAGCCTCTCGTAGAGAAGGGTCGAACCATTAACCTTTTCCCCTACTCCCCATGCCCAATACCCAATACCTCCCCTCATCTAACCTTGAGATAGAATTGCGATCGCCCGAAACTTGTCAAAATAATGGCGTAACCGTTATTTTTCAACAATAAATAAATTTATGGGCTTTGGTATTGGCGATTTATTTTGGATTTTCCTGCTTCTTACTTCTCTGCAACCCCTTTGGCAAAAACGCCAAATAGAATATCGGCGCTTGCGTGCTTTACAGGAATTCCAGCAGCAACGCAAAAGTCGCGTGATTTTGCTAATTCACCGCCAAGAGTCCATTAGCTTACTGGGAATTCCCTTATCTCGCTACATTACTATCGAAGACTCAGAACAAATATTGCGAGCAATTCGTCTCACTCCTCCAGATGTACCCATTGACTTAATTTTGCACACTCCTGGGGGTTTAGTTTTAGCCACAGAACAAATTGCTAGAGCATTAATTCGTCACCAAGCAAAAGTAACTGTCTTTGTACCCCACTACGCTATGAGTGGCGGTACAATGCTGGCTCTCGCTTCCGATGAAATTGTTATGGACGCCAACGCTGTTTTAGGCCCAGTCGATCCCCAACTCGGTAATTACCCAGCAGCAAGTATCATCAAAGTAGTTGAAGATAAACCCATCAGTGAGGTTGATGACCAAACCCTCATTATGGCTGACCTCGCACGTAAAGCAATACAGCAAGTACAACGCTTTGTGCGGACTCTCCTCAAAGACAGTATACCCAAACAAAAAGTTCTGCCAGAAAATATCGAATCCATTATCGAAGCTTTAACAACTGGACGCGTTACTCATGACTATCCCATCACTGTTGAGGAAGCCACAGAAATGGGTCTGCCAATAACCGTTGGATTGCCCAATTCCATATATGATTTGATGGATTTGTATCCACAGCCACAAGGGGGCCGACCCACTGTCCAGTACATTCCTATGCCTTACAATGACCGCACCCCATCTCTACCTGTCCCCAAAGGCAGACCTTTAGAAGAACCTAATAATTCCTAATTCACGTCTGATGTGAATCAACAAAATATGTAGAGACGTTGCATTGCAACGTCTCTACAACAATAAATCAAGGAATTAAGGTGTAGCAGTGGGGGTAGGTGTTGGTGTAGCTGTTGGTGTAGCTGTTGGTGTAGCCGTGGGCGTTGCAGTTGGCGTAGCTGTTGGCGTAGCTGTTGGCGTAGCCGTGGGGGTTGCAGTTGGCGTAGCTGTGGGAGTCGCAGTCGGTGTAGGACTCGGTTTAGTCGTCGGTTTAGTCGTTGGTTTTGCCGTCGGTTTTGCCGTCGGTGTAGGTGATGGTTTAGTATTTGGCTGACCCACAAGTGCTTTAGCTTCTGCATCCAGCTTTTGCCGGAGTGCTAAATTAGCGATTCCAGTTTCTTGCAACTGGTTCTTTTTCTGGTATTCCTTCACCACTGCTTCGGTCTGAGGCCCATAAAATTGATCGCGAGGAAGCGGAGGATTCGGCTTCACTACCGCATTCAAATTTCCTTGGAGAATTTTAACGATGTTAGCAGCATAAGCTTGGGTTTGTGACCCGGCTATGCCATCAACTGGTTTTAGTCTGTAACCAGTCTGAAATTCACGAATTGCTTTTTTGGTTTCTTCATCCGTCAATGGGGTATTTGTTACCTTGACGGTATAACCTAACCCCCGCAACACAGCACGAAATTGCTGTGGCGTGTAACTACCTTGAGGGGCTGCAAAACCTGTGTCTGCAATTACTATGCTAGCAGTTAACAGACAGGTAGCAGCAAAAGTCGCGCTTGATTTTCCAAACCCACACCACATAATGAAAACTCCTTTGGGTTAAATCAGCAGGATTATAGACTTTAACAGCTGCATTTTAAGTTTCTTTAATAACTTTTTTCGTAATTGTTTCATGATTATTGAATAATTCGTAATTTATATTTGTCAAACTTAACTGAAAATATAAAAACCAATTTGTGTCATCCATCAAAAGAAGTATCTTATATTAGCAAAGTAAATTCGTTGTCAAAACCTGGCAGTCAATAAATCACACAGGGTAAAAATTCAGCATGAACAGTACATTTATGGGTCAAATTTTTTCAAAATTCTTTAAGTATTCTGACTCCTGAATTCTTACCAGTGAATATTGAAAATCCAGAAACCTGTATAATTTAAAACAAAAAAAATGAAAAATATAAAAAATTCTGACAAGCGTAATCTATGGTTTGAAAGATTTATGGCAATCCTGGCCACAGTAAACTTAAGTTTAGTTTTGTTTGATTTAAGTTACGTACAATGGCGGGATTTATACTTACAAAAATTTCCCCAAATTGTCCAGATTTATGACCCAATCAAAGGTATTGAAACGCATCGAGACACAAAAAAATATTTACAAACCTTAGATGCATTAGAAGAACAAGTCAGCCAAACAGGATTACAATCCCCTGAGGTAAAAAACCAGCTAGAGGAAATAACTCGTTTGAGCAACGAGATGATTGATACTAATCCATTTGCGGGAGCGAATAAGAGTGGTACTCTAGAAAAAATCAAAAATCGGATGCGCGATCGCTTCAACAACGAATCTGCAAAACAGTCCTTTGCCATTTTTTGGAGTCAACCCTACCTAACCCAAAAAGGCTGGCTGCAAGAAATTAATTTTTTCAACCAAAGAATCCGTCCTTTAATTGCTACTAACTACTACCGTAGAATTGCAGAAAGTGGGGAATTTATCAATAATTTCTGGATTATTGACTCAGTATTTGTAATTTTATTTGCTCTAGAATTGCTGGGGCGTACCTTTTTTATCAAACGCCAACATGTCGGTTTAAGCTGGCTAGAAGCACTGTTGTGGCGTTGGTATGATTTGTTCTTATTATTACCATTTTTTCGTTGGCTACGAATTATACCCGTATTGGTGCGCCTCGACCAAGCAAAGTTATTGAGTCTACATCCAGTGCGCCGACAAATTAATCAGGGGATCGTGGCCAATTTTGCCGAAGAATTGACAGAAATTGTAGTGGTGAGAGTAATCAACCAAGTCCAGGCTTCAATTAAGCGGGGTGAATTGATCCGTTGGTTATCGCAACAAGAAAATGTGCGCTCTTACATAGATATTAATAATGTCAATGAAATAGAAGCGATCGCAGGTTTATTGGTAAAAACAGTGGTGTATCAAGTGCTACCAGAAATCCAACCAGCGATCGTTGCCCTTTTGCGTCACAACATCGAAACCGTCATCCATCAAGTTCCCGTCTACCGCAACCTCCAGAACCTCCCAGGCATTGGACAAGCCCAAAGCCAACTCAGCGAACAATTAGCAACCCAAATCACAACAAATCTTTACAAAACTTTAGTTAGTGCTGTTGAAGACCCTGTTGGTGCAAAACTCACTAGTCAACTAATACAAAGTTTCAGCGACGCCTTAACAGGACAAATCAAAAAAAAGCACTTACTTGCAGAAATCGAGAGTTTACTTTCTGACTTCTTAGAAGAAATTAAAATTAACTACGTTCAGCGTTTGTCCCAGGAAGATATCGAGCAAATCATCGAGCAAACCAGACAGCTACGAACACAAGCATCACTTCCAGCAGTAGTTGATAAAGGTACTAGTTTTACAGGGAGATGAGGGAGACAAGGGAGAAAATCTTCC
>NZ_JACKZU010000543.1:0-3711 GCF_014222165.1 Nostoc sp. 2RC | reverse complement strand
CAACTAAACACTGATGGGGTATTAATGATGGTGTGCATTTTGCTAAACTAATTTTGGTATCGATTTATGGCGATCGCATTCCTACATCACCAGCAACGCGATCGCCTTTGGCGTTGGCGTAGCCAACGCTAAAAAATGAGCGTTAAAAATCATCAAGGTTGTTGCTTGTGCGCCCCTCACCTCCAAAAGGGATATCGTCAGGGTCAGGTTCTGTCTCTGGTTTGAGTTGTGCTAAATCTTGGTCGTGTTTCAGTTTCGCCAGCTTCTCCTCAAGATAAGAAATTTCTTGCTTGAGATTATTGGCTCTGGTCTGTAACGACTCAATGTGAGACACAATTTCAAATTCTTTATCTTCTCGGATTTTTACTTCCACGGTCTGCATCAAGGCACTAGTAGCAGCATCGAAATCCTCATCAGAATTTAGCTGTGCAGTCATTTCTAGACGCTTAGTGTTGTAATTTCCGAGATTTAAGACTCGTTGATAGCTAATAGTTTTAATTTCCATCTTTGTTGTGGTATCTTCGCAGTTTAAACAAGTCCATTCGTCGATCGCGTTTATCCAGCACAGGTGTTTACCACAGTCAGGGCAAAAGTAGTTGCTACTATCACCTTCTGTAATCATTTGAAAATGACCTGGTAACGGTTCTAAGAGAATTGGTGCTGGAAGATGTGAAAAATCACGCATGACCAAAAAGGTGTGATATTTTTGACTAGTCCAGTAGTGTTTGAATCGACTAAAAGCTCACGCGCAGCGTTCACGCATGAGCTTTTGAACTACCTTTGGTTAACTGACTGTGGCTGTTTGTCGAACATCAACTCAAACTTCATGCTAGGTATGCATTTACGTAAAAACTTGAGATGATGTTCGGCCTCAGGCCGGTTAACAAATCTCCCAACGCAACTGTACTTGCCAAGTTGACAGGTAAAAATTGCCCACGGTTTATCACCGTCGTAACTCATAATTTCAAATTCCTTATTTGACAAATTTTCAAAAAAAACACCAGCGCAAGCTTTACCAGTCACGCTGGTGTATTCTCTACACAAAATCCTTAGATAAAATATTTAATTATTGCTTCATAGGCGCTTCTCCTAATTGCAAAACAGCTAAACTTTGACCGCAACGAGTTTGATGAATTAGGGCTTCAAGCAATCCTTCTCTATCTTTGACGGACAAAGAACTATTAACTTGATACCCAACTACATAAATTTCATCACGGCATCTTCCGGGGGCTTGTTCGCAAAGTTGACTAGCTAGTGAGGAAATTAAAAACAGCTTTTCTCGCCTAGATATTTGCTCAAAGCAAGACCCGTATTCCTCTTGTAATGATTCCAATAAAGAACCGTCACCAGGGGTATAACTGGTAAAATATCCGATTGGTTTTGTCATAATTTAGAATTCAGAATTCAGAAGTCAGAATTCAGAATTGGTGAATTATTCCTCCTGTTTTTCATCAATAACAATTTCACCGATAACGATATTCACGGTGTTGTTTTCATGTTTGAAATCGACTAACGCAAATTCGTTATCGTCTACATCTGTGATGATCACCTTGGTGTCACCAGCGTAGTGTTTTAAGTTTGCAATTATCTCTTGAACTGTTGTTGTCATGCGGTTGTGTCCTGGGTAAATGTGCAGTCGAAACAAATCACCGCGCAGACACCTAACTGTCTACACTCGGTTTTCGGTGATTGAGTTAGGGTGTTTCCGCGCCGGGGAACTAAGCCAAGTGCGCGGGTGCTTGCTCCTGAATATGCCCTCACAGGCTCAATGGCAAAGGTGAGGGGGGAGCTAAGAGTTTCTTTCATATATAACTACTGTTAGTATATTATATGAATGAAACCTGTCAAGCATTTTATTCATACAAAAAGGTTTTATTCATACAATAAAATGAGGGTGTTGTTGTGATATACAAAAATGGCCAGACCCAAGAAACTAGCAGAGGACTCAATTCGAGCGACATTTTTGATCAGTCAGAAAGATTGGGAAGATTTCAGGATTCAAGCCGAGTCAATGGGATTGAACAGGTCAGACTTGATCAGGTTGATTGCTCAACGCAAGATAACTCTAGGAGAACAAGTAAACACGGAAACATTACTGCTGGGAAAATCGTAGAGCGCCTCAAACGCCTTGAAGATAAACATATTTCACATCTCAAAACACATCAAAATCTGCTGAAGTCTCAGTTTGATCAGGTTAAAGAGGAAGAGGAAAGCTTCCGAAAAGAGGTTCAACAACTTGAGGAGGAAATTTACAACTTAGTTTCCAGCGAGGGTAAGTCTCAGTTAGCCAGCGAAGAAGACATTAAAGATTTTTAAAACCGTCCTGCCAGTAGAGGTGTGGACGGTTTTGTTTTGTGAAGAGGCTGTGAAGTCTATAAATGCGGGATTTCCTGATGTCTCTACCAGAAAGTTTCCCGCATCGTGGAATTGACATCTACTTTCAATTCCTTATGGACAGTTTAACTAACTTTCTTTATTCGCTCCGCTCCATACTTGTTTCAGCTAAGTTCATTCTGCTGGTGGTGATGCTTATTCTTTGTTTGTGGGCATATTTGCTACAACTTTTTCCACAGTTAGGCACATACCAACTAAAACCCAAATACTCACGCTCATACCTCATAGACCCGAAAAACCGTCAACTGCAAAAGCGACTGCTTGATTTACTAAACGGTGATGTCGCAGCTGCCAAGCGATTACTGAGCCAGCAGCGACAGTTGCACCGGGGCAAGTCTGACAACTGGTATTTGGAGAAAGTTATCTATGACCTAGAGCGCGATCGCAGATGAAATAAAAAACCAAAAAGCCACCAAAAGATTTAGCGATCATGGTGGCTCCTTGAAAGTAATAGCAATAGAATTATGCCAGAAAATAGATATAAAATCAATCTTCCGTGGTCGGAAGAACACGAAGCATTTTGTTATCAAAACCATATACCTCCTGCTGCTAAATCGCTTTGGCAATGGCTAATGAGGCAAGGGGAAACAGGGTCAGAAATAGAACCAGATTTATCAGAATTTAATGCTTGGGTAGAAAAAGTGCGTGGTAAAAAATACACGCATAATTACCTCAAGCAGATGTTTGAATTACTGCAAACACACCGTGTTGTGCAAGTAGTTAAACAGTACAGTTGGAAAATATTTAAGTTGCACTTGCATTATTTGATATTCGCGGTGCATTTGAAAAAATTCTCAATCCTGAAGGATGGATACGCAGATGTTTACGCGGTCGTTGGTGGGAACATCCACGAAATCATGGTTTATTACTCAAACACTTTGGGAACCTTAACGAATGGGACTGGCAAGAATTATTTTCTTCCAGTTAACAGTTAATAGCTGTTTATAAAAAAAGACCACCTTTTGGGGTGGCCACGAATACAAACTGAAAAATATTATGAATCAACCAACATTATTTGACTTAGAAGCTTTTACTAAGTCCCCAGTCCCCACTCCCCTTTACGATCCGGCCTGGGATGAAGTCAAAATTGCCCCCCAACACAGTGAATATCAACCCGCTAAAGGCGACTGGGTGCTTCTCGATCGTGACTGGATGGACAAATGCTTAAAAGTAGCAACTAAAGAATGGCGCAAAAATTATGAGTACAAAAGTACTGAAGATTTAAAAGCACAAGTTTTTTTAGTACATCCTGATTGGAAGGGGGCAATTTATGTCACCAGAAATGGCCAAGCTGTTTATGTGCCAAAGGAATATTAC
>NZ_JACKZU010000542.1:0-3719 GCF_014222165.1 Nostoc sp. 2RC | reverse complement strand
CCCAATGCCCCATCCCCTATTTTTTTAGGTAAAATTCATGAAAATTGCTCTAGTCCATGATTATTTAACTCAGCGTGGTGGGGCAGAGCGTGTATTTGAACTGCTTTGTCAGCGTTATCCAGAAGCAGACATTTTCACATCTCTCTACGATCCGCAAAAAACTATCGACCTTGGCGATCGCATAGTTAACACAACATTTTTACAAAAGATTCCCTATGCAGCTAAGTATTTTCGGTCAATGGCTCCTTTATACTTTCCTGCTTTTCGTGCCTTAGATTTACAAGACTACGATTTAATTATTAGTAGTAGCACTAGCTTTGCTAAAGCAGTGCGAAAAAATCCCAACGCTCGTCACATTTGTTTTTGCCATAATGTGACTCGTTTTTTATGGGATACAGCAACTTATTTAAAGGAATATGGAGACTATAAATATTTTGCTCCTTTAATCGAGCAAGTCTTCCAAGCCATGAGAAAGGTAGACTTGAAATATGCACAAGAACCTGACATTTATATTGCTAATTCTAGTGTTGTTGCCCGCCGAATTCAAAATATTTACGGCAAACAGGCAATAATGGTTAACTATCCAATTGATACTAGTAAATTTGTTTTTTCTGATATTAAAGATGAATATTATCTAGCCTCTGCTCGGATGATTAGCTATAAGCGTCTTGATGTTATAGTGGAAGCTTTTAATTGGTTAGGCTGGCGGTTATTAATATCCGGTGATGGCCCAGAACTAGAACGTTTAAAATCCAAAGCATTACAAAATATTCAGTTTTTGGGACACGTCAGTGATAAAACTCGTAAAGAGTTATTTTCTAAAGCCAAGTCTATTATTGTGGCAGCTTTAGAAGACTACGGATTAGTACCAGTAGAAGCCAATGCTAGCGGCACACCAGTTATTGCTTATGGGGCTGGTGGAGTATTAGATACTCAAATACCTGGTGAAACCGGAGTCTTTTTCAAAAGACAAACACCCGATTCTTTGCAAATTGCATTACAAGAAGCCAAGGGGATTTCTTGGAATTACGATCGCATTCGCCATCATGCAGTTACAAATTTTTCTGAAAACGCATTTTTCACTAAAGTCGAGGGAATTATTCACCAAGCTTGTAGGGTGTAAATTGAACAAGAATTCAGGAGTCAGGAGTCAGAATTCAGAATTCAGAATTCAGGAGTCAGGACTCAGAATAAATTCTGTCAGCTTCACTAAATACTGGTTTTAATTTCTTGACTAAATACCAAATTTACTAATTTTACCAACTTGACAGATTTAACTTATCTACTGATTACATTCTGAATTCTGAATTCTGAATTCTGAATTCTGAATTCTGAATTCTAAATTCCTCTTATCTCTAGCGTAAATTCTGGGAAGGATAATAAAAGTGGTTCAAACGAGTCTAAATTCTCATATAACTACAGTTTCGGAAACTGAACCAAGCTATGGACAAATGTTTACTGTCTTGGTGCGGAGATTTCCTTGGTTTTTAATAGTATTGTTTGGTTCTATTACCATTGCAGGTATGGTAACTTTAAAGACAAAACCAACTTTTAGAAGTTCCATGCAGCTGCTAGTAGAACCGAACTATCAAGGTAAGAAAGAAGGAGGAGGAGTAGAAAATGAGTTTACAGACTCCAATGTGGTGATAGACACTGCAACCCAGCTTAACTTGATGCAAAGTTCGGGCTTGATTCAAAAAGCAGTTGATAAACTTGAGTCTGAATATCCAGACATCACTACGGGTGAAATTAAAGGTTCTTTGGTCTTAACTCAATTAAGAAGCAAAGAAGATAATGTTGCAACTAAAATTTTTCAAGTCGAATACACCGATAAAGATCCCCAAAAAACTCAAAAAGTTTTAGGTGCAATTCGGCAAGTTTATGTTGAATACAATAAACAACAACAGGATTCGCGTTTACAAAAGGGTCTGCAAATTATTAGGGAACAGTTAGCAAAAGCCAGTGAAGAAGTAAAAGCAGCTGAGACAAATCTCCAAAGATTTCGCAGAAACCAAAATTTAATTGACCCAGAATCACAGGCGAAAGCAATTGAAACAGCTTTAAACAACATTGCTCAAGAACGCCAAACAACTCGCGCTCAATATGGCGAAGCTTTAGCACGACAAAAATCTTTAGAAGAACAACTTAATCGTTCTCCGCAAAATGCTTTAGTAGCTTCTCGTCTAAGTCAGTCTACTCGCTATCAAGGCTTACTCAACGAAATCCAAAAAACAGAACTAGCCCTAGCACAAGAACGCTTACGGTTTACAGATGCAACTCCCAGCGTACAAAAGCTTAAAGAACAGCTTCAAAGTCAAAAGGAGTTATTGCAACAAGAAGTAGGAAGAACTTTAGGGGGAAAATCTGCTAGTGCGTTCATGTCTGGAGACTCTCTCCTGGAAAAAGGACAACTCGGTGAAATCGATCTCAACCTTGCTAGTCAGTTGGTGGAAACGCAAACAAATTTAGTTGCTTTAAGCGCCCGCGACCAAACTTTGGCTAAGAAAGAAAATGAACTGCGTTTTGAAATCAAACGCTTTCCGCCTTTGTTAGCTTATTACAATCGAATGCTACCGCAGCTACAATTCAGCCGTGAAAGATTAGAACAACTTTTAAGGGCAGAACAACAATTACGGCAAGAATTGGCTAAGGGTGGATTTAATTGGGAAGTTGTAGAAGAACCCCAAGAAGGTTTACGATTAGGCCCCAATCTGCAACAGAATTTGTTGTTAGGTGGGGTAGTGGGGTTGATGTTAGGAGGAATTGCTGTATTTATCCGGGAATCCATTGATGATTCTGTTCATACTACTGCTGAATTAGAGAAGCAAATACCCCTGCCATTGTTAGGAACAACTCCCAAATTACCGCCAGCTAAACCGAGAGAATCAATGATTAAATTGCCTTTTGGCAAGCCAGAAGTTCTCGCACCTTGGACAATTCAAGTATTGCAATCTCCACCGCGTTGGGAATCGCTGGATTTGATTTACAAAAACATTGAACTTTTAAATGCTGTTTCCAATTTAAAATCTTTAATGGTTACCTCGGCTTTGCCGGATGAGGGGAAATCAGCTTTAGCCTTGGGTTTGGCTATGAGTGCTGCACGTTTGCATAAAAGAGTACTCCTCATTGATGCCAATTTACGCGATCCTAGCCTACACGAACAGCTGAATCTTCCCAATGAACAAGGGCTTTCAACTTTATTGGCTAGCGATGCAACTCTACCCAATCAAATTAATATTCAGTACACAGGTTCAGCCTACATCGATATTTTGACCGCCGGGCCAAAACCTGCTGACCCCGCTAATCTCTTGAGTTCTCCTCGGATGATGGAATTAATGGCAGCATTTGAGGAAAACTACGATTTAGTACTCATAGATGCTTCGCCCGTCTTGGGTATGGTGGATGCCATGCTCACTGCATCATCCTCTCGTAGTGTCGTTATGGTGGCAAGCATCGGTATTGTTACGCGCAGCCAATTAACTCAAGCTACAGCCATGCTCAGCAAGTTAAATTTGATTGGGGTTGTGGCAAATGGAGTATCAAATAACAGTAATTACGTACCTTATGTCAAACAACAGCAATTAGCTCTGCGCCAAGCTGTGGAAAAATAAATAAGGCATGGGGCATTGGTGGTTATAAATCCAGATGTAGAGACGTTGTATTGCAACGTCTCTACAAAGATTTTTATTTTAATTTCAGCAACACAGGGTGGGAAGGGG